>CALLLR010000059.1 GCA_938008185.1 uncultured Saprospiraceae bacterium | reverse complement strand
TCCCAGACTACGTTCGTTGACCAGCTTTTTATCAAACATATTTACAATCGAACCCAGTTCGTGGATGGCTTGCTTGAACCAAAGTTCGTAGGCCTGATGGGTAATGATAAAAAGCATTTCATCGTGGGCAGGTTCTTCCTGTAAGTCGGCACTCCGTAAATTTTGTGCGTCCAGAATTTTGTCTAATCCTAAATAAGATTCGTAGTGAATCGTTGTGTATTTTTGTTTTTTCATTGTTTATTTTAAAATGCTGTTTGCTAATCAATGGTTCGGTAACTTTTAATTTTGAGATGCGTGAATTATAAATTTAGCTAGTTAGCCCGTTTGCTGGTTAGCTTCTCTCATACGTGAAATACGATAAAGGGAAGCCTACTAGCCAACAGGCAAACCGGCTAACGGGCAGAAAACACTTGCCAATTCCATAATTAATGACAAGTTCAAAAAGTTACCGAACTATTACTAATAGTAAACAGAAAAAAATTAATTTCGGAAACCAATTCCTTTTCGTTCTTCAACGTCCGATTCCATTAGTTCAAAACTATTAATGTCCAAGATAGTTACTTTGTTGATTATGTCGGGTAGTCGTTCTTCGGGCGCAATTTCTGCCATACGTAGATTTTGTCGCCGGATGGTTTCCTGAACGATTTTCCGAACGGTTCGGGCGTTGCCGAAATATTTGTGTTTTCTACTCAGCAATTTTTCAATGTACAAAACAAGATGTGCCTCTGCTTCGGGTTCCATTTCCAGTCCTTCTTCAGAAAACATCAGTTGGCTGATAGCAAGTAGTTGTGCATGATTGTAATCCGGGAGATTAAATCGCTTGTCAAACCTGGACATAAGTCCTGGGTTGGCTTCGATAAATTGCTGCATTTCTTCCGGGTAACCCGCTACGATGACCATAAATTGTCCCCGTTGGTCTTCCATTCTCTTGAGTAAGGTTTCGACTGCCTCGCGGCCAAAATCATTGGGACCACCGGAGGTCAAGGCGTAAGCCTCGTCGATGAAAAGACCCCCACCAATGGCTTCGTCAATTTTTTCGGAAGTTTTGATGGCCGTCTGTCCAACAAATCCGGCGACCAGGGAGCGGCGGTCTACTTCGATCATTTGACCTCGTTCGAGGATGCCGAGTGCTTTGTAAATTTGGACCAGTAAACGGGCGATGGTAGTTTTACCCGTTCCTGGATTTCCGGTAAAAACGGTATGAATAGAAAAGGCCTTTCTAATATCTTTGCCAATCTCCCGGTAGTAGCGAACGAGTTTGCTGATCTCATCTACTTCTTTTTTGATTTCCTCCAGGCCGACCAGGCCGTGCAATTGGGTAAGCGCATCATTGAGTAATGCATCATCAATGGGCAGTAAATCCAGGTCCTGAACAGCGGTCGGAAAGGTTCGGATAATATCTTCTGGTAAAATCTCTGAAAGACTTTCCGGAGGAAGTTCATCGATTCGTTCGTGATTTTTCATGATACGAATCGCAAGATTTTGCTTGGCCTCGTCGATAATTCCGTTTACGTAGCGGGCATTCCCAAATTGATTGTTACGGTTGCGATAGATTTCCACCAGTTTTTTATGCATGACCTCTCTGGCTTCTTCCCCCATTAGTACGCCTCTTTTTTGGGCCGTATATTCGGCAATTTCCATGAGGTCGTCCGGGGAATAATCCGGAAAGTGAATAACGTTTCTCAAACGGCTGTTGAGCCCTGGGTTACTATTTAAGAATTGAGTCATCTCTTTTGGATAACCCGCAAAAATGATGGCGATGTCTCCTTTTCCATCGGACAATTCTTTTAGTAGTACTTCAATTACTTCCCGGCCAAAATCTTTGTTGTCATCCCCGCGGTTAGTAAGTGCGTAAGCTTCGTCGATAAACAAAATTCCGCCTCTGGCTTGATCGAGTGCCTTTTTTACTTTAGGAGCCGTCTGTCCGATAAATTCACCAACCAGATCGGCCCGACCTACCTCGTGCACTTTACCATGCGGTAATAAGTCAAGGCTCTGGTATATTTTCCCCAGCATATTGGCGACGGTTGTTTTACCCGTACCGGGGTTACCGACGAAAACACTATGAAGATTAATTTTTTGGGAGTCTTCCAGTCCTTTTTTCTGACGGATTTTTAAAAACTGTAAATAGCTGGCCAATTCATTAATTTGGGTTTTGACCGAATCCAAGCCGATCAGTTGATCGAGTTCCAGTTTGGCTTCTTCGAAGCTAAGTTTTTCTTTGGATGGATCTATTTTACGAGAACTAAGGTCTGTTTTGGTTTTTACATAATTAAGTGGCTCAGTTGCTACGATCTCTTCCGTTCCGATTTCGAAAGGAACCACTGCAATCAGTTGGTCCATGAAAATAACCTCTACAGTATATTTGTCTTCAAACCAGTAACCTGGCGAATCGGCCCCAAAGCCAGTATCCAACAGGAAAGTATTGGATAGCGATCGGATTTCTTTATAATAAGACATGAATGCCTTTTGCTGACCAGCATCGTTGTAAAAATTAAATTGAAGCTCCAGTGGAAATTCTATTGGATTTTCGAGGAGGACTTTGATTTTTAGTTCCACGTTGATATAACGAGTCGTGGCGGCGTTGAATTTATTGAGATAAACCCGTTGATCCTGAGACAGTCCTTCTGAGTCACTTTCAAACAATCGAATTTCTTCCAGGTCGAAGTATGGATTTTCTTCTTCATTAACCGGTCCGCCGGAAATAATATTGAATGGGGTAATGCCCACGAGTTCTTCGTCCAGGTATACCTCCCAGAGGTAGGACCCCGGTTTCCACCAACCCGTTTCGGGAGTTCCCCATCCCTCGCGAACGTAAACGATATTTTTATCTTTTTGGACGGGTATTTCTTTTTGTAGGGTGCAAATCTCTTTTTGGGTAATTTTTTCCTGACAAATAAAACGGATATTGGCAACCCATTCCAATTCGTCAAATAATTTATTGAAAAAAGATAGTTCGCAGTAGATATATCTCGCTTCCTGAGTGTCGTATACCAACCGGTATTTCTTTTCATTATGATGAAGATTCTCCTTCGAACCAAAAACTTTTAAACCCCGAAATTTAAAATTTCCTCCGAGCGCACTTTCCTTTTTATCATCTTTTGACATGACAGATTTAGAATTTTAATCGTAAAGATAACCAAGTAGATGGATTTATCTCCAATAATGGGGCATGAAAATATTTCAGTCGTGTTGAATTTATTGTTCACTCATCTCAGAATTAAAAATTACCCATTCATGGAGGTTTAATACTTGGATTTAAAAATACTATATTTGGTGGTTAAAATAGAAACGACCCCTAAGAGACGGATATTATGGAGCATTTAAGATGGAAATACGCAAAAGAGTTTGGGGCGGAGGACAATGACCTGCGGGATCACCAAGAGGATCAAATGAATAACTGGTGGATTGCTTTTTACCAGCATCGGTTGAAATTAGGAGAAGAGTTAAAAACGGGGACCGCTGATTTTTTAAGTCAATTTATGCGAGAACACTTACAATCCAAGGTGCTGGATATCGCCTGGGAACTTGGTTTTGACCACGCTACGCAAAAATATCAGCTCGTGCTGACCCCGGAAGATGATTTGCATTTACGACCCACGGTAGAATCGCTGATTTCGAGAGCTCCACAATTAGAAAACTGGTCTTTTTTTTCTTACCGACAGCCAGTAAGTCATCCTGAATCGCTAAAAACCGTCCGCCTGAAATCGGGTGAACCCTTGCTCGAACTTCAGTTTACCGGAAAATTAGGTTCGGGGAATACGATAGAATTAAGCTTTTTCTATCCCGGTATTAAAGCAGATAAACCGCTTTATAATCTGGTGGTTAATCAAGCCTTTTTTATGTTAGAGGCAATATTAGGCGAAGAGATTCTGGATAAATGGATTGGGATGATTGAAGTGTTGGAATTACCCGAAGACGACCAGATTTTACTACCAGTATCTGATCTGAAAGCTTACGTAGATACGCAAATGATGCTCATCAAAAACAACCTGCCAGAAAAACCCTATTACACCTTTTCAGAAAATAGTGACTGGATGTTATACGAGTTAGATCCTTCGGAAGCGGAGGATTACTCGGGACGACAGGATCTTTACATTGCCCGAACCATGAATACGGACCTGTGGATCAATGTTCAGAATGGACATCCATTTTATTCCGAAAATTATTCCCGCTTTGGAGAGACTTTTTGTTATTTAAAAATGGACGGAAATTTCTCGGATGAAGAATCTTTTTTTGAGTTGAAAACCGAGATTGAAAATCAACTCAACCAAGCCTTGCTCGACACGGGTTACGGTAGCGTGATTGGCAGCGGAACGGGATATCGATACCAATACATTGATCTGGCACTGCATAATTTTGTGGCGGCGGTCCCGCTTATTCAGAAGTTAACGGCCGAATTAGGAACTCCCCGTTCCACCTGGCTCCTCTTTTTTGATACACCTTTAGAAAGGGAATGGATTGGGATGTTTGAGCATACTCCATCTCCTTTTTTTGGGAGTTTTTAAACTACTTCTCTAAGCGTTTTTCAAACTTCTTTATTATTTTTTTAATTTTTTTTTGGAGTCATGCAACCATTTCTTGGGTTTCTGCACATATACTAATGTCCGAACTAGCCGAAAATGGACTGGAACAAGAAGATTTCCGAAAATGATAGGAGTAGGCAATTATCCAAGAACAAAAAACTTTTAATCATGAATTTTTTCTCAATTAAACTTCGCCACCTTTTTATTTTACTTTTAGCACTCGCTACTTTTTCGTCTTGTGGAGACGACGAGCCCATGGAGATGTTCATCGTTGAAACAGCACAAGCCGATGACGACCTGAGTTCGTTGGTAGCGGCGCTGACCCAGGCCAATTTGGTAACCACTTTATCAGGAGATGGCCCGTTTACGGTCTTTGCCCCTTCCAATGCGGCATTTCAGGCATTATTAGACAGTAATCCTGACTGGAACGCTTTGTCAGATATTCCCAATGATGTATTAACCAGTGTTCTTACTTTTCATGTAGTCTCCGGTCGGGTAGCAGCAGCGGATTTGACAACGGGGTACGTACCAACCTTGAGTGCCGGACCTAACGGAGAGGGAATATCTCTACAAGTAGATGTAACAAACGGGGTGACTTTAAACAATTCGGCAACCCCAACGGCTACCGATATCAGTACTACCAACGGGATTGTACACAAGATTGATGCGGTGATGTTACCACCAAACGTGGTAGGGTTAGCATTAAATAATCCGGCTTTCAGTACCCTGGTTGCCGCTTTAACGGACACCCGTCACACCACTGACTTTGTCGGCATATTATCTGGTGCCGGTCCGTTTACTGTTTTTGCCCCAACCAATGACGCTTTTCAGGAATTACTTGATTCTAATGATGATTGGAATTCTCTAGCTGATATTGATATTGATTTGCTGGCGACGGTACTTAGCTACCACGTTGTAAATGGTGCTAATGTACAATCAGATGAATTGACGGATGGTCAGCAAATAACGGCGTTTAGCAATGGAACTTTAACCGTTGATCTAAGTGACGGCGTAAACATAGGAACGTCAAGTGATCAGTCTGTACCGGTCATTGTTCCAAATGTCCAGAGTACCAATGGCGTAGTCCACGGAATTAGTTCTGTTTTGCTACCATAAAAATTTTAAGTAACCCCCAATAACCTAACGGTCAGCTTCGAATCTCGTTGCTGGCCGTTTTTATTTTATGGAATATTTCTCCGATGTCTCCTCTTAAAAAACTACCTGTTTATACACTTGATTTGTCTAAAATGGGCATAATTTTGGTTTTCAGACCCAAAAACCAAATAATTAATATTTTTTATAGGGGGATAACGTTATATTGGTGTCAATTCTACTGTAAGCATAAATAATAATGTAAGCGATAAGCGTTCAGATAAGTATATGGAAAAGATTAATTATTCTGTTTTAGTTCATAAACAAATAACCGGCGAGATTAGTGCGGAAGAATCAGCAATGCTGAACCAGTGGTTGGTGGAAGATCCTCAGCATTCGGTTATGGCAGAGCATATTCGTGGAATTTGGATTTTAAGCCATACAAAAGGTTGCGGATGGGAACCAGACGTGGAAGGTGGATTAGTAAAACTGAAGCAGCGAATTTCGGAAGACCAAAAAAGTAATAATACAACCAGACGTCCGGTTATTTTCTCCTTATTAAAATACGCAGCGGCGGCTATGATCGTGTTTAGTCTGGGATATTTCGCCAGTGGCCTCGGAAGTTCGGACCTGGAATGGCAAGTAGCCGAAACAGCTACCGATGAAATCAAAACCTTTGCTCTGGAAGACAATAGTCAGGTGACCATTAATGGAGGAACCTATTTTTCTTTTCCAAAGACGTTTGGATCAGAAAATCGGGTGGTAAAAATGGATGGAGAAGGATTTTTTGAGATCGCCAGAGATGAAGCCCGACCATTTTCCATTGAAATGGATCATGGAACCGTACGAGTATTGGGAACCAGCTTCAATATAGCCAACGATCCAGCCGCGAATACGACCACCATCTCCGTAGCTTCGGGTAAAGTGGCATTTATCCCCAAAGGGAGTAAACAGGAATTTACTTTAGAAGTCAACGACAAACTTATCTATAACGCAAATACACAACAATACCGCCAAGTAAAAGATCTTTCTCCCAATGACTGGTCCTGGAAAACAAAAGAATTAGTATTTCAAAATACCAAACTCGAAGAGGTCATCCCAGCCATTGAAAAACATTTTGATATTCGATTAGATTTGGCCAACACCAAACTAGCAGATTGTCGTAATTTAACGGCCACTTTTACGGACGCATCCAAAATGGACGTATTAAACGCATTAACCCTTACCGTGGGAGTTGATATTAAAAAAGCAAAAGAGGCGGATTCTTTTGTACTTTTCGGTGGAAATTGCGAATAATTTCTTGTTGATTTGCCAAGGTAAGACTGGATTTCGTACCGGATTATCGTCTGAATTTGTGTAATTTTAACCGACCAAACTAAATATTCTGGATGAGTCGGTTTTTTATTTTTTGTCTTTTTATAATTTTCAGTCTAGCAGCTACTGCTCAACCAGTTCTGGATAAATTAGTCGATTTTTCCGTTTCCAATCAATCTTTCGAAGAGACCCTTTATCAGTTTAGCGAAGCGGCGGAAATAAAACTTACGTTTAGTAACGATATTTTACCCAATAAAAAACTGACCTATAGTTTTTTTAATGCCACTATCCGGCAGATACTTAACACGCTGCTGAAAGGTACCAGACTGTCTTACCAAATTATTGGTGGGCAGATTGTTATTTTTAAAAAAGAAGTACCCAAATCCAAACATACCGTTAATGGATACATCGAAGATTTAGAAACTGGTGAAATTCTGGTGGGGGCCACCGTGATGGTTGACAATATTAATGTAGGTACCAGCTCGAACGGTTACGGATTTTTTAGTCTGGAATTAGAAGAAGGAAGCTACGAAATGGTTGTTTCCTACCTTGGCTATCAAAGGTACCGCAAGCGACTGAACCTGTTGAAAAGTGAAACGATCAAGATCACCATGCGACCTTCTCTAACCATCGAAGAAATTATTGTCGTGGCTGATAATATTTCTGTTTTTGATTCAGATGACTACGCGGATAAATTGGTGAGTGCTCAGTTAAGTGCCATGCCCACTCTGGGGGGAGAGAAAGATCTATTCCGACTCGCCACCCACTTGCCAGGCGTAAGTACGGGGACGGATGGTGTAGGAGGGATTCACGTACGGGGCGGTAGTATTGATCAGAATTTGTTTTTACTCGACGATGTACCGATCTATAATCCAACTCATTTATTGGGCGCTTTTTCGGTATTTAATAACGACGCCATCAAATCCGCCAGTTTTGTACGCGGGCGATTCCCGGCGAGGTACGGAGGGCGACTGAGCAGCGTGATGGATATCCGGACCAAAGACGGCAACTTAAACGAATGGAAAACCACCATTGGGGTTGGACTGGCGAGTATCAAACTTTCTACCGAAGGCCCTTTGGTAAAAGGAAAAAGCTCTTTTTTTCTGGCCGCCCGAACCACGCCTTTGGGAATTCTAATAAAACGAGCAACCCAAAACAATAAGGCCAGCAGAAATCAGGAAGGACAAACTGACCTGGCTTTTTACGATGTGAATGCCAAGCTGCATTATACTTTTTCAATTAAAAATAAATTATACCTAAGTTTTTATAAAGGAAATGATCGTTACCAGGACGAAACGGCTGTCCGGTATAAACTGGATTTTGCGGAAGGCGTTTTGAGCAATGAAGATCGCAGTAGTGATGATATTCGCTGGGGTAATACGGCCGGTGCCTTAAGGTGGAATCATTTGATGAGTGAAAAAGTATTTTTGAATACCAGTCTGATTTTTAGTCAGTACAAATTTTCCTCCAGCTCCCTGGCCTTCCATACCGATACGCTGTCTACGGATCAGTCGGTGTTGAATATTAATCGCTTTCTTTTGTTTAGTACGGTAATTAAAGATGTAGGTCTGAAAATGGACCTGGATCATACCGTTTCTAAAAGGTACAAATTACGCTACGGAGGAGAAGCCACGGTGCATCGATTTACGCCGGGGGTAGCATCCGAAACAGGAGATGCTTCTTTAACGGGCGGAAACTTTTCCGTGGCGCAAACCTTTTTTGATTCTATTGATAATCCAACGATTCCAGCCACGGAGTTTGCCCTGTATACAGAACATCATCTGAATTGGAAAAAGCTAAATGTCCAGATGGGACTACGGTGGTCTGCCATGGCGGTGGATGGAACCTTTTATCAATCTTTGCAACCACGCTTTGACCTTAGCTGGCGTCCCTGGTCACGCTTTCAGGTCCATACCGGATTTAGTTATAATCAGCAATATTTACATTTGCTGAGTACCTCGGGGGTTGGACTACCGACCGATATCTGGGTCCCATCAAGTCAGCAAATTCGACCCCAAGAGGCCCGTCAGGTGGTGCTGGGATTTAAGAGTTTATGGGCCAATAATTTTGAATTTGGTATAGAAGGATATTATAAAAAAATGAACCATTTGCTGGAGTATACCGAAAACGCTTCTTTTAGCTTTATCAATTCCAGAAATTTTGAAAACAATGTGGTAACCGGAAGCGGAACGTCCCGTGGTATTGAGTTTTTACTAGAAAAAAAACTGGGTCGGTCAACCGCTTTATTATCCTATACCAGGTCTAAAACTGACCGTATTTTTGCGGATATAAATAATGGAGAAAGCTTTCCTTACCGATTTGATCGTCGGAATAATCTTAAATTTACGGGAAGCCACCGCTTAACTGAGCAGTGGACTTTTGTAACCAATTTTGTTTACGGTAGTGGACTTGCCGTTTCGTTACCTTCCGGCGTGTTTACGTTTGCCAATGCCAGCAGTTTTCAAGACCCCATCGGCGTATTAGTGTTTTCGGAGCGCAACGGTTTTCGTCTTCCGGCCAATCACCGGTGGGATATTGCCTTTAATTGGAGAAAAATAGGAGAAAATATCGAACAGAATGCAGGAATTGGCGTTTATAATTTATATAATCGTAAAAATACCTTATATTACAGACTAGGAAGAAACCCGGATGATCCCTCTGAACCGGTCTTCTTGCGTGCTACTTTAGTTCCAATACTACCATACATTAATTATACAATAAAATTTTAGCGATCATGCTGATTCGTTCTACGGCCATCATTCTACTCCTATTGCTCTTTTGGAGCTGTGAAGAGGTCGTAGACCTGGACATAGATTTTGATCCAGCAGTGGTAGTGGTATCCGAAGTAGCACCAGGTCGGGAAGTTAGAGTAACCCTCAGCAGAGCGCGACCCATACTCTCTCAATCCCCCACGGAGTACATTACTGCTTCCGAGATTACGGTTTCTAATCGCAGTAATGAACAGGTTACCCAATTATTCCTGCACGAACCCGAAAAGGATACGCTAAACCAAAATCTGGAAAGATTTCCTTTCTACTTTTCGGAAAATCTGGAAATCGCCAGCTCTACCGTTTATGATCTGAATATAGCGGTGGATGGAGAAGCTCCTATCTCGGCGAGCACTATAATCCCCGAACGGGTAGATATTCAATCATTAACCCTTCTTGATTTTAGTGAGAATATCGATCCACGGGATGATGATAAATTTGATATTAATTTTGAACTTAGATTTACTCATAATGATCGTACTGCCCAGTCTTATCACCTTGTTTTTTATTTTATTTATCTTGTAGAGCAAGAAACAGAAACCGATACGGTCTTTATCCCTACGGTTCAAATTCCTACAGTCGAGAATATTGCAATGAATTTTCCTTATACTTTTGATTTTGAAAATGGGGTACTTATCAAAGGACAGGATATATCTGAGGGAAATCATCGGGTGGAAGGCAACTTGTCCGTCAACTTTAACGAAAATCGTTCGCCCTTTCCACCAGAATTATGGGTTGAACTACGGAACACCAACACAGATTATCAAAACTATCATTTCAATCTTACCCGACAGCTAAGTCAGCGGGATTCTATTCTTTCCCAGGCTATTTTAGTTCCTTCCAATATTAATAATGGTTTGGGTGTTTTCAGTGGATATAACCCCGATCTCGAAGCGGTTCGCCTGACGAATTAGGTCCGCCTTTCATCCCTTTCCTGCCTTTCAGATTTTCCATAAAATATCGTATTTTTGCATTTCTTTTAAACAACTTCAATAAATCAGGGTATAACAAATACTGCAGGTTTAAATGATTTGTGATATCCCTAAAAATAAGGATTATGCTAGTAGCGAATAATATAGGTTTACAATACGGTAAACGAGTTCTTTTTGATGAAGTCAATCTTAAATTTACCACCGGAAATTGTTACGGGGTTATCGGAGCGAATGGCGCAGGAAAATCTACTTTTCTAAAAATTCTGGCCGGTGATATCGATGCCACCCGTGGTAACGTTAGCCTCGAACCGGGAAAGCGAATGGCTGTGCTTCGTCAGAATCACTTCGAATACGAAGAGGAGCAAGTGCTAAACGTAGTGATGATGGGCCACCAGGAAATGTATAATATTAATCTGGAAAAAACGGCGATCTACATGAATCCCGAAGCCACCGAAGCCGAAGGTATGCGGGCGGCCGAATTAGAAAATAAATACGGTGAAATGGGGGGATGGGAAGCCGAGAGCGATGCGGCCGAATTGCTCAGTAACCTGGGAATCAAAGAAATTCATCATACCAAAAATATGAGTGAACTAAGTGGTCCGCAAAAAGTAAAAGTACTACTCGCACAAGCTTTGTACGGTGATCCGGATATCTTACTACTTGATGAGCCTACCAACGATCTGGACGCGGAGACCGTTACGTGGCTAGCTGACTTTTTAGCTGATTTTAAAAATACGGTGATTGTGGTTTCGCACGATCGCTATTTTTTGGATATGGTTTGTACCCACATTGTGGATATTGATTTTAATAGCATTCGCATCTACACCGGAAACTATACTTTCTGGTATGAGAGTAGCCAGTTGATGACGCAGCAGATGGCCAATAAAAATAAAAAGACGGAACAGAAGCGAAAAGAGATGATGGAATTTATTGCTCGTTTCTCTGCCAACGCTTCCAAATCCAAGCAGGCTACCAGTCGTAAAAAAGCATTAGATAAACTTAGCCTGGAAGACATCAAACCGTCCAGTCGTAAATATCCATTTATTAACTTTAAGCCAGAGCGAGCACCAGGTGATCAGATTCTGAAAGTAGAAAAACTGTCCATGACCAATGCTGTCGGAGAAGTATTGTTTAAGGACGTTAGTTTTATGATGAATAAAGATGAAAAGATCGCTTTATTCAGCCGAGACTCCGCGATATTGACCGCTTTTTTTGAGGTTTTAAGTGGAGAGAAGAAGCCGGATTCCGGAACGATTGAATACGGTCAGACGATCAAAATGGAATATTTGCCCAACGAAAACGAAGCGTTTTTTGTGGATAAAAATGACCTTAATCTGATCGATTGGTTACGTCAATTCTCGCCGGGAGAAAAAGATGAACAATTTATTCGCGGATTTTTAGGTAGAATGTTATTTTCTGGAGAAGAGGTTCATAAAATGTCCAGTGTCTTGTCGGGAGGAGAAAAGGTGCGTTGTATGTTGTCCAAAACGATGTTACAGGAGCCCAATTTTTTATTGCTCGACGAACCAACGAATCACCTGGATCTGGAATCTATTACCGCACTGAATAATGCATTAACCAGTTTTACCGGCAACCTGATTTTTACCTCTCATGATCATCAACTGATGAACTCCGTCGGTAATCGGGTTATTGAGATTGGACCGAACGGAATGGTCGATCACCTGATGTCTTTTGATGAGTTTATTCGGTCAGAAGAGATCAAAGAGAAGCGGGAGAAGTTATATAATGGAGTA
The DNA here is from genome assembly GCA_938008185.1 of uncultured Saprospiraceae bacterium. Taxonomy (GTDB): domain Bacteria; phylum Bacteroidota; class Bacteroidia; order Chitinophagales; family Saprospiraceae; genus JALZUU01. Next base: position 19,924 of record CALLLR010000059.1, on the reverse strand, counting down.
GCGGTGGCTTCGTAAAAGTTTGATTATAAATTGCCGCAAAGGCGCTAAGACACAAAGGATTTTTTTGGAAAAGTAATCTTATTTTTTATTTGTAGAATAACATTTCTGACAAAATAATTTCATTAAATGCAACCTTTATTCCCAAAATCCCATCTTGCCCGGTAGCCAACTTACGTTACTTTATGTCAAACAGAAAAAGACTACTCACCCTCTTCTTCCTATTACATTTCTAAATGGTGTTTTTGCGCAAGCTAATTTCAAACCAAAGTACAAAGAATCCAAGCTGACCAAATGCATCAAGAAATTGGTTCGAAATCAACAATATTCGGAAGCAAAAGAATTGGTGCTGAATAATAAAGAGAATCATGCTTACGTTGGTACCATGGATCATTTTGGATCATTTAAGGTATTGACAGATCCCCTGATTCGGAAAATCAAAAGGAAGATGAAGCGAAGCGGATGGTACCCTGGCAGCATGCAGCGTGAAAAATTATTTTTTGCTGCTTTCGGATTTACTACAAGGTATCGCTGTCTAACAATGTCCATAAATATGAAGTTTGACAAAAGATTTTGGGGAATTGGATTAGGGGCATTCGCCATACTCCTCCGGTTTTTATTGAACTTATCTCCGCAAGTAGTTGAAACGATCTACAGTCGTGGGATATTCAAAATAATCAGGGTCGTTTTGGATAGTATTCATTGGGCTTTGCCATTTTCTGCCTTGTACTTACTCGTAGGAGGATTATTGTTTTCTATATATTGGGGAATCAAAAAGTGGAAGCGTTCGGAGGGATCATTTTTAGGAAAGTCAGGGCAAATGGGATTTACCTTGATGTCCGCATTGGGCTGGATTATTTTCCTGTTTTTATTTTTGTGGGGATTTAATTATGGCAGAGTATCGTTGGCTACCCAAATTAAAATTACGCTCAAACCATTGAAGTTGGTTACGGTTGTTGAAGAACTTACCTCCCTGCAGCCCAAATTGTTAAAAGTCCGGTCGGGTATTTCAGGAGCAAAAAACGATTCGTCCTTTACCCCCGAAGCTCTGCCCGAAAATACGGTGGAGCATCTGCGAAAAGGACTGGAAAATCAACTGCTGGAGTTGGGTTATCCTACTACTGGATTTCCTACGATCAGAACGGGTTACCCCAAGGGTATCTTATGGGGCTTTGGCGCGATTGGTTTTTATAATCCATTTACGGGAGAATGTAATGTTGATCCTGCCGTCCATCCCATTGATCGCCCCTACGTAATCGCTCACGAGTTGGCTCATGCTTATGGATTTGGAGATGAAGGCACCTGCAATTTTTTGGCCTACCTCACCTGTAAAAACAGTAATCATCCCTTTATCCAGTACGCTGGCTTTTTCAATTATTGGCAATATTTATATTACAGCTACCGAAGAGCCGACCCGGAAGGCTTTGCCGCTTTTTATGAAAACCTGCCAAATGGATTAAAAGCAGATGTCCATGCTATTGAAGCAAACAACGCAGCCTATCCCGATTTTTTTCCTACGAGTTTCAGAATCGCTACCTATGATGCTTATCTCAAATCACAAGGCGTAACCGACGGACACGCTAGCTATAATCAGGTAGTCTTGCTGGTTTACGCATGGGAGCAGAAGGAGAATCGCCTGAAAAAGTCCGAATAGCCCACCATAAATGTCGACAGGCGGCAGTTTTACATTTTTTTACCATGTATAAAAATTATAAGATTAGAAAAGGTCGCTGGACTAACAAGATTTTTCTATCTTTAGAATTCAATTTTTTCCTTAAAGAATAATTCAAAACCTTTTCTAATCCTATTATCTTAATTTCCATATAATTTTTTTTCTATGAAAATACGTTACCACCTCATTCTGAGCGCCATTTTTATGCTATTATCGACCTTTACGGTTGCTCAGGAAAAATATGCGCTGATCCATAATTCCGGAAAGCAAATTCCAACGGCAAATTTTGCGGACTTCGTTCAGCAACCCGACATTCAAAGTACCGAAATCATTGCAGGAAAATATTACCGAATGGTTCAGTTTTTTGAAATACCAGCGTTGATTGACCAGCAGCGAATGACCAGTCAAGGAGTTGAATTACTGGAATATTTTCCTCGCCTTACTTATTTAGCAGCCATTCCGGAAGATCTTCCGATGGAGCAATTAGCAGATTTTAATATTCGGGCAATTTTTCCCCTGGACAATGCTTTTAAGATTAGTCGGGAATTATTAGAAGATGAGATACCAGAATGGGCAACCATTCGCGGTCAGGTAAGAGTGATTGTTAAATACCACAAAAATATCTCTCCTGATGATGCGGCCAAAAAAATGCGCAGAGCGGGATTACAGATTGACAAATCCAACGGGATTAATAATTTTTTAGAAACTCGGATTCAACTGGAAAAGCTGGAAGAAATTGCCAACTTGCCCTTTATCGCTCACATTGGACTAACAGCACCACCCGATGTGAAAGATGATGCAGAAGGACGATCCTTACACCGCGCCAATCTTTTGGATTCCGGATTACCGTTGGGTCGAAATTACGACGGTACTGGTGTAAATGTCCTGGTTAGAGATGATGGACAAATTGGACCACACATTGATTTTCAAGGTAGACTTACGCAGGATTTGGCAGATGTAGGATCGAACTTTAATACACACGGAGACAACGTCGCCGGGATCATGAGCGGATCGGGTAATTTTGATCCCACCAAACGTGGGATGGCCGCTGGAACTGGGGTTTACGTCCTGAATTACGATGCGACTTTTTTAGATAATACGATGAATTATTTCTTTAATGAAGAGGTTATTATTACCAACTCTTCTTACAGTAATGGTTGTAATGGTGGTTATACCGAAATAACGGCAACGGTCGATCAGCAGGTCTACGATAATCCTACCTTAATGCACGTTTTTTCCGCCGGAAATTCTAATAACAATGATTGTGGCTACGGAGCTGGAGATCAGTGGGGAAATATCACGGGTGGACATAAACAAGGTAAAAACGTGATCGCAACGGCCAATTTGGATCATTTAGGCATCCTGACCAACAGTAGTAGTCGGGGACCTGCACACGATGGACGAATCAAGCCGGATATTTCTGCCAACGGAACAGATCAGTACGGAACAGAGCCTAACAATACCTACGACGAATTTGGCGGTACTTCTGGCGCTGCTCCCGGAGTAGCGGGTATTTTTGCTCAACTACAACACGCTTATAAAACGCTGAACGGTGGCGTAACTGCTCCGTCTGCTTTGATAAAGGGAGTTTTGCTAAACACGGCAAATGACCTTGGAAATGAAGGGCCAGATTTTCGATTCGGTTGGGGACATGTTAACGGCTTCCGAGCAGTTAAAGCACTGGAAGAAAACCGTTATGAGCAGGCAGAAGTAGCGCAAGGTTCTACGACCTCCTTCACGATCAGTATTCCCGAGGGCGTCCGTAAAGCAAAAATAATGTTATACTGGGACGATCCGGAAGCGTCCATCGGGGCCGGATTTGCCTTAGTAAATGATCTGGACCTAAAAGTAGAAAGAGGTGGCGTAGAATACCTACCCTGGGTTCTTGATCCAACTCCCAATCCCGCTGGCTTGGCTTTACCCGCTACCAGAGGAGAAGATCACCTGAATAATGTAGAGCAGGTGGAAATCGATAACCCAGAGACTGGAGATTATACCGTAACGGTAAATGGGACCATAATCCCGTTTGGCGTCAAAAACTTTTACATGGTCTACGAATACCAAACCGAGGCAGTAGACTTAACTTACCCAATCGGCGGAGAAACCATGGTTCCCGGTGAACTACAGAATATCCACTGGGATGCCGTAGGACAATTGGAAGATTACGAACTTTCCTATTCCGTTGACGGTGGTGTCACCTGGACCGGGATTGCTTCCGTGTCGGGGACCGAAAGACTTTATGCCAACTGGACGGTACCGAATGTGAATACCAGTACTGGAAAAATAAGAGTTACGAGTAGTAACGGAAATATGACCATCAATGAGGTTAGTTTCAATATCACTCCGATGCCGGTTAACCTGGCGGTGGGTGCGGCTTGTCCCGAAGGAGTCACATTAATCTGGGATGCCATGCCGGATGCGGTAAGCTATGATGTTTATATCTTAGGTCAAAAATACATGGAGATTATTGGAAATAGCACTACCAATACCTTCTTGTACGAAAATAGTGATTTGGAAGCAGAGCAGTATTTTTCTGTACACGCTAACTTTGGCAATGGAGCTATTTCCCGTCGGGTCAATGCCGTTTATTTTGCCGGAGGACTAGAAAATTGTCCACAGCCCAACGATCTTTCAAATGTCAATACTTCCATTGCCGCCGATGACGTTTTTCTTTCTTGTGAAGGAATCAATGATGAAATTTTTATGATAGAAATTAATAATAGCGGAACAATGGAACAAAGCGGTTTTTCTGTTAGTTATCAAATTGATAATGATCCGGTGGTTACGGACATGGTGAATATTACGTTACTGACGGGAGAATCTTACCTGCATAGCTTTTCCCAACCCATCAATCTTACCAACGAAGGGGTTTACGAATTGAAATCATGGATAACTTTAAGTGATAATAGCTACACGGTGGATGATACCATTACCCAAAGCATTAATTTGTCGATTTATGATGGTGCAGGAATCGTACCTGATTATCAGGAGCCTTTCGAGGGAATGGATTTTCCTCCGGCTGATTACTTGATTATAAATACGGATGATTCTAACACCTGGGAGTCCAGGGTAGTTATCCAAAAAGACGGTACAGAAGGACAGGTTGCCTGGCTTAATAACTTCGATTATGCATCGGCAAACAATGAAAATATTGCGGATGGATTATTAACGCCTCTGATTGATTTAACCAATGCGACCGATGAGGTATTGACCTTTGATTTGGCCTATCGCGAATACGAACTTGGTGGATTTAATATTGAGGATGGATTCAGAGTTGAGGTATCGACAGATTGTGGAAATACCTTTGAGGCGGTCTTGTTTGAAGCCTTTGGAGAAGAATTATCTACGACCGGTCCAAGTACCATTGCATTCTTTCCGAGTGATCCTACCGTTTGGGAAAAGAAAATTTTGGATATTTCCGCTTATTACGGACAGTCTGTAATTTTTAAATTTGAAAATTTAAGTGGATACGGAAATAACCTGTTTTTGGATAACATCAACATAGAATTCTTTGAATTTGTCGCTCCGGTTACCCAGTTTAGTCTATCTGCCGAGGCGATCTGTCAAGGAGAATCGATCACTTTTACAGATGAGTCAGAAGGAGCCGAAGATTACCAATGGAGCTTTGGAGGGATCACCAATCCTTCTTCGGCATCAACGCCTGGTCCGCACACCGTGACCTATTTTAGCCCTGGAATAAACATCGTTCAACTTATTACTTCCAATCCGGCCGGTACAGATACCATGACGGCAGAGGTGTTGGTAGAAGAGGTTGTTACGGCTAATTTTAGTTCGGAAATAATGGAAGGATCATTAACCGTTGCTTTTACCAACGAATCAAATAATGGAACAATATATTTGTGGAATTTTGGAGATGGCAGTACAAGTAATGAGGAAAACCCCACACATACTTATGCTAGTCCGGGTATATACGTTGTAGGTCTTACGGTAGGATCCAACGCTTGCCCATTCTCCCAAACAGATAATACGGTGGAATTAACACCTACGAGTACCGACAATCTGGAGGATGTATTTTCTGTGGAGTTGGCACCCAATCCGAATTCAGGATATTTCTCATTACGAATTATTACCGGTACCAACAAAGTATTTGACTGGAAGCTAAATGGTGTAGATGGAAAAGTATACCGAACAGGTAAAATTGGTACGAATGCCATCGAAGAGATTGAGGTAGCGAATGTAGCACCTGGCATTTACTTTTTAGAGTTGGTTTCTGATGATCAACGTTTAGTAGAACGGGTGGTGATTATGAAGTAAGGATCTTTTGTAAATGCTTACATGAAAACATGAGTCATTCCAAATTATTTATTTAAAAGTGATTAGCCAGTTCGCTTGTTGGCCGGTTAGCCCTCTTTTTACGTAAAAAGAGGGCTAACTAGCTAAAAGCCAACCGGCTAACCAACTAGAAAACCTGATTTCAAAGGTAAATCACGCTTTAAATTCTAATAAAGAAATTCGGGATGACTCATTTTTTTTCTGAATGAAGTTATTTATAAAATAAAAAATATAATTGCTTGGCGTTGACCAAAAACAAAAATAGGACTATGTTTGTTTCCATCCAGTTCACAACACCAAAAAGTTCTTATGGATTTAAAATTTCCCTCTCTTTTCTACCTTCCTTTCTTTGTTTTATTTTTTGGAATAACTTGCTCTACATCCCTTGTTGCTCAAAATAATGTCACCCTTTCGGGTTATGTTAAAGATGCGTCAAATGGGGAAACTTTAATTGGAGCGACTATTTTTCTTAAAGAAATAAGTAAAGGAGCCACTACCAATGTCTACGGATTCTATTCAATTTCGGTACCCGTCGGGACCTATTCGCTGGAGGCCAGTTATTTGGGGTTTGATAAGTTGGCACTGACGATTGAATTAAATGAAACAAAAAAACTGGATCTGGAAATGATCGAAGAATCCGCGGCCATTGAAGAAATTGTCGTAGTCGCAGAGCGGGAAGATCAAAACGTCACCAATACCGAAATTTCTACCCAAAAACTAGGGATGGCTACCATTCAAAAGATGCCCGCTTTGCTCGGAGAAGTGGATGTTATCAGAAGTATTCAACTGCTGCCGGGCGTTACCACGGTAGGGGAAGGTGCTACCGGATTCAACGTTCGTGGAGGAAGTATTGATCAGAATCTTGTCTTACTGGATGAATCTCCGGTTTATAATTCTTCTCATTTATTTGGGTTTTTCTCAGTTTTTAATCCCGACGCAGTAAAGGACGTAAAACTCTACAAAGGAGGGATTCCCGCAAGGTATGGAGGACGGTTGTCCTCTATTCTGGACGTAAGGATGAAGGAAGGAAATAACAAGCAATTAACGGTAAACGGTGGGATAGGATTTATTTTTTCCCGCTTATCAATCGAAGCACCCATTGTCAAAGATAAAGGGAGTTTTATTATCGCAGGGCGTCGATCCTACATCGATGTATTATCCAAACCTTTCCTGGATGATGATTTATCCGATACGGCCTTGAATTTTTATGATTTGACTTTAAAAACTAACTATAATATCAACGCAAGAAATCGGGTTTTTCTGTCAGGTTATTTTGGACGGGATAATTTCAGATTCGGAAGTGATGCTGGATTTAATTGGGGAAATACGACCCTTTCATTTCGTTGGAATCACTTGTTTAGTGATCGTTTATTTTCGAATATTACGATCTATCGCAGTAAGTATGATTATGAGTTGGCCTTTGGAGGCGAAGCGGACAATAGCTTTGACTGGAACGCCAGTATTCTTAATTATGCCTTTAAGCCGGAGCTTTCCTTTTATTTGAATCCGGATAACTTGCTGACCTTCGGTGGACAGTCTATTTACTATACTTTTGAACCGGGCAATGCGGTGGGTGTGAGTGAAGGCGAGTCGACGGATATTAGTCTGGACAAAAAATTTGCCTGGGAAAATAGTATTTATCTGGAAAACGAGCAAACTTTGAATGATCGGTTTTCATTGAATTACGGTTTGCGTTTTTCTCATTTTAATTATCTGGGAGAAGGGACTAAATATACCTTTGCGGAAAATGGACCCGGAGAACGGCAGACGCCCGTTGACGTGGAAACTTTCGAAAGCGGGGAATCTATTCAAACCTACAGCAATCTGGAACCAAGACTATCCGTCAAATTTCAACTCGATCAAAAAACTTCTCTAAAGTTAGGCTACAACCGGACGGCTCAGTACCTCCATTTAATTTCCAATAGTACTGCTTCTACTCCGGTGGATGTCTGGACGCCTTCGACCAATAATATCGAGCCACAAGTTGCCGATCAGATCGCTCTGGGTTTATTTAAAAATATAAAAAACAATACTTACGAAACGTCTATTGAAGTTTACTATAAAGACTACCGCAACCTCACCGAGTATATCGAAGGCGCCAATCTATTTTTAAATCAGTTTCTCGAAGGCGAATTGGTTAACGGGGTAGGACGGGCCTACGGGGTAGAATTATACGCAGAAAAAAAGAAAGGAAAATTTACGGGATGGTTGAGTTATACGTTTAGTCGTACCGAACGCCGGGTGGATGGGATCAACCGGTCGGACTGGTTTCCGTCCCGCTTTGATCAGCCGCATAGCCTGAGCCTTACCGGATTTTATGAAGTCGGAAAACGCTGGACCATTTCGGCCAATTTCGTACTCAACAGCGGAACACCTGCCACTTTTCCAACGAGCAGGATCGAGCAGCAAGGTTATGTGATTCCCTATAACTCTCTGGAGTCCCGCAACAATGTACGGATTCCCGCTTACCATCGTCTGGATCTGGCCGCTACTTTAGCTCCTAAAGAAAAGCCAGGAAAGCGATTTCGAAGTGAATGGGTTTTTGGCGTTTACAATGTCTACAACCGAAGAAATCCATTTACCATCTTTTTCCGACAAGATCAAAATCGTCCACAGGTTAATCTGCCCGTGCGTACAGAGGCGGTAAGATTTTCGGTGGTGGGAAATTTTATTCCGAGTGTTTCGTGGAATTTTAAATTTAACTAAAAAACTACCGAACCATTATTTAAAACTATTGATTTAAAAAAAAATAAATAACGAGATGAAGAATATTGCATTTATGTTGTTAATTTTAATGCTGTGCTTTACGGCCTGTGAAGATATTGTGGATATTGAATTAGACGAAGGTCCGGTGGAGATAGTCGTCGACGCGTGGATTAATACGGATACGGTTCCTCAGGTTATCAAACTTCGGACTACCGCTCCTTATTTTTCTAACGAATTTGTGCCCGTGGTGAATGGTGCCGAAATCACGGTCACGGACGAAGATGGTCGCAGTTTTGAATTTATAGAATCCAACAACAGTGGCGATTATATCTGGACACCGGAACCGGGCGAACGTTTTGGCGAAATTGGTAAAAACTATAATCTGTCCATTGCTCTGGATGGCAAGATCTACACCGCTGCTTCCAGTCTGAATCCGACCGTCCCCGTAGACTCGATTACCTACGAATTTCGGGAAGAATCATTGGGCGAACCCGAAGGCTACTACGCTGAGTTTTTTGGTCGGGACCAACCCGGACTAGGAGATGCCTACTGGATCAAAGCGTATAAAAACGGAATTTTTCTTAACAAGCCACAGGAGATTAATATCGCTTTTGATGGCGGACCGTCGGCGGGTTCGGAGGTTGATGGATTGATTTTTATCACCCCGATTCGGGAGGCCATTAACCCCGACAGGGATGAGGACGAAGATGATTTACCGCCGTACGAGCTGGGTGATAATATACGGGTAGAAATTTATTCTCTGACCACCGAAGCGTTTACGTATCTGGAGCGCGCTCGTATTCAACTGACGCTCGGGGATGCGGCGTTATTTGCCGAGCCTCCGGCGAATGTGCCCACTAATATTTTCTCTTCGGAGCCAACCGAAAATCCACAGGGATTTTTTGTAGTGAGTGAGGTGTCGAGCTTAGAGGCGGTGGTGGAATGATTAAATGAATATTGAATTTGGAATCTTGAATGTCGAATATTGATTTGGTGGACGAAATAAACCTCAGTTTAATGAAACTAGCAATGCTTATCAGCAGATTGATTTTCTAAAAAAATTATATAATTCCGAATTACCAATTGCTAAAAGAACCGGAAAGCTGGTAAAAAGTATGATGATTTTAGACGAAAGTCAGGACTATACACTTTCCGGAAAAACGGGTTGGTCGGTAGATGGTGAGCAAAATAATGGCTGGTTTGTGGGGTACCAGGAGACGACGGGAAAGGTCTATTATTTTGCGACGAATGTGGAGCCAAATCCTTCTTTTGAAATGGAATTATTTCCGAGGATAAGGAAGGAGGTGGTGTATGAGGCGTTTCAAAAGCAATTTCAAATCGGGTCTTGGCTGTAAGCCATAGACCTTTGGTTATGTTTCTAATAAAGATATTGAAATAGGTCAATTATGTAAAGTTAGATACTGAAGTTTCTCAGGCTTCTTTTCCAAAAATCTTCAACTGCTTCACGTGACTACCCAACGCTCCAAAATAAGTAGGATGATTGTTGTAAGGTAGTCCATATTCCTTTGCGGTAGATTCGATAATCGGTGCGATCTGCTTGTAGTGTACGTGACAGATCGTTGGAAATAAGTGGTGTTCTACCTGAAAATTCAAACCACCACAAATATAGTTGAGGAAGTCATTTTTACAACCAAAATTAGCGGTCGTGTACAATTGGTGCGCCGCCCAGCTATGATGAATTTTATTGGTTTCATCCGGAAGAGGAAAATCTGTTCCTTCGATAACGTGAGCCAGTTGAAAAATCAGGGCCAGCGTTAAACCTTCCACCAAATGCATAATAATAAATCCGATGACGAAATATTGCCACGGAATATCCATCACAAAAAATGGAATGGCGACAAATATGGTATAATAGGTAAGTTTGAATAAAACCATTCTGACAAATTCCCAGACGGGACGATCGGTCTTGCCTTTTCCGTTTACTTTGGGATGAAAATACTCCGCGTAGTCGCGCGCAAAAACCCAGGCGATGGACGTTAAACTATAAATTGCGAAAATGTAAATATGCTGAAAACGGTGAATCCACCAAAGATCCTGATGCGGATTTAATCGGATCAACGGAATCTGCTCAATGTCCGCATCGTAATCCACGATATTGGTATGCGAATGGTGCATCCCGTTATGGCTCGTTTTCCACATAAAATCATTGGCCCCGATAAAGTTAAAGCTCGTACCGATTACCTTATTCCAGAATGGCGTTTTGGCGTACGCACCATGAATCGCATCGTGCGCAATATTCAACCCAATTAAAGCGGTAAAAAATCCATGCACCACCGCAATCAACAACAGGATACCCGGTTGTGCGGCAAAAATATTGGATAATAGCAGCCCGTAAGTTGCAAAAAACACCGTCAGGATAAACAGCGTCTTCGTTACCATCTTGGTATTATAGTGCTTGGATAGTTGGTTGGTCTCAAAGTAAGCGTTGACGCGCTTGCGCAGCGTCACGTAAAAATCTGGCTTATCCTTGTGATTAAAGCGGAGATTGGGACGTTCGTTGACCGGAGTTGTATTTCTTTGGGTCGATTTTACCATAATAGTGAGTTGGTATAAATATATCTGTTTACCGAATTTGAAGTGTAGCCCTTTTTCCCTTTAGACCTGCTAGCCGAAAAGATGGATTCAGCAGGAAACAATTTAATATCTTTAAAGTTGCCCAAAGGTAAGGAATATTAGTTGAAATTCAACCCGTAGAACGACCAAAATCGGCCATAATTGCCCACAGTCAGCTTAAATTAAGTGGCCAAAAGTTAATATTTCATTATGTAGATTGATCTGATTAATCAAGTACCGTTTAATTGAATACCTCCCAAGGAGCCTAATTTATCTGCCAGAATCTTACTATTTTATATCTCGAAGTCCTATTTTTACGCTATCAATCCCCGAACATTCTTCCGACCTCTACGTTACAACTCTTTGCACTAAAACAAATTTAAATTGACCTACGCTATTTACCGAAAAATAAAAATATCGACTATTCTATTAATTGGGATTTTAAGTCTATTCCCTGATTCTATAAAGGCGCAGGAATTTATAGAAAAAATCGCCAATATATTTGAGTTTAATATTGGTAAAGAACGATCGGATTCTACCTTCAGACACACCAAATTAGTCCTGGCACCCATTGTGAGTTTTGAACCGGCCACCAATTTTGGCTTTGGAGTTGGTGCCAAATTCTTGTTTAAACCTTTTGGCGCCGGCTCGGATACCCGTACTTCCAACATACCTATATCTGCACAATATACGCTGAATAATCAATTTATTGCTTTTTCGGAGTACACGATTTTCTTTCCACGTGAGAGCTATTTACTAAAAGGAAATATTGGTTTTTCAAAATTTCCGATTGGGTATTTTGGTATCGGGAGCGAGGCGGCAGATGAAGATCAGATAGATATTTCTTTTGATAATTTTCTTTTCGAGCCTTTGCTTTTAAAGCAGGTCGCTCCCAATTTTTTTATCGGCGGGGGCTGGCGGTATAATACTTTTAGAAAGCTTGAGCTTTTGGAATCGGAAATTGAAGAAGGGGAAGAAATATTGTTTCGGGATTCGTTAACTTCTACTTCTTCGGGTTTGGAAATTGCGGCTACTTTCGATAGTAGAGACAACGTATTGAATGCCAGGAAAGGTGTTTTTGCGGAATTTACTCATGGTTTTTATGATGAAAGTCTGGGCAGTACCAATAATTTTATGTTAACCAAACTAAATTTCAGAACCTACTGGACAGTGTCTGACCGCAGGCCCAATGACGTAGTAGCAGTAGAATTGTACACGAGGCTGAGTTGGAGCGATACGCCCGTCCTGGAACTTTCTGCTTTGGGCGGCCCCGAACTTTTAAGGGGGTTTAGAGAAGGCAGGTTCAGAGATCGCTATTCTTTTTTTAGTCAGGTAGAGTATCGCTGGCAAGCTCTGGATCGTATCGGGTTTGTTTTCTTCGGTGGAGTAGGAGAGGTGACGGATGAGCTGGCCAATCTGAGTTTGAAGAATGTAAAATATTCGGTTGGAACTGGTTTAAGACTTAAGATTGTCAAATCAGAAAATCTGAATATTCGAATTGATTATGCGTTTGGTTTGGGGAATATCCGGGATCAGAATTTTTATTTGGGGATCGCCGAGGCATTTTGATTTGTTAGCATTCGGCTTAGATTAAAGGGTCAATTATTTTTCACACGGGAAAGTTAAAGAACTCAATACAAACAAATACAGAAGGTTTACTATCCGTCTTATTATCGACTATACGTTAATAAGTTAATCGAGTAAATTCTAACAAAAAAAATGGTACCCATCAGAAAAGAACTTATCATTTATCTCCTTCTTTTTATTGCCGGTATTTGTTCAGGACAATCGTTAAACAACCTGAGGGTAGTCAGAAGAGCAAATAAAAATAATACAAAAAAAATTTAAACAGTTGGAAAAAGTGATACATAATTTTGCGGGCTATAGAACGGATACTTGTAGCATAATCGCAGATGAAATTAAAGCATTAGTTTTTAAAAAAATTATAAATGATTTTAACAACACTGAATTGACTGAGTCTGTTTTGTTCATTGATAAATCATCAGTAGCATACTTTGACGAGGAAGTAGATTTTACCAAAAAACTTCAGCAATTTGTCTCATCCAGAAATCCACCGGATGACATCCGTAAGAATATCTTTTTTGAAATTTGTGAATCTGTTTTTACAGAATATAATCTTGAAGAAAGGTTATCCTTGAAATATCAATCACCTTATCACTGATGGTTCCGGAATGCTTCCGCCTCTCTTAGCTCCGGAGGAGCGACCATGTATTATTATAAAATCAGCGGTCTGTTTTTTTAACAAATAAAAATGAAACAAATTGTTTCTTTTTAAGTTTATATTGCATATCTTTACCCCGACAACAGTAGAAAACTATTTTACCCCCCCGAAACGCAATCCACTACGTCCACCCGTAGCGTTTCATTTTGGACGGTTAATCCATTGAATGATATCCGACGTATTATTCCACGTTCCTAAATATGGTAACGGTCTGTTAACACCCAATTTACGAGCCCGTATTTCACAGGTTCAGCAATCCACCACTTACCGTAGTTCGGGCCTAACCGTCTGGAATACAAATTCGACGCACCGTTCTGAATAAAACCGTATACCGTTTTATTGGGACGTATTCTAAACATACTATTTGTAAAACAAGTAGCAGTATGGTGGAGATGTTATGTCTATACCGTAAATGCTACGTCGTACTCCGGCCTTATTGATCCGGCAGTACCCAAACAACGATTGTCATGTATTTAAATGCTCACAGTTTTTTCAGCCTGCGCTACGGCACTTTATCACCCCGGCAATTAGCGGACGCGGCGAGTGCGATTGGCCTGAAAGAACTTGTCCTGACCGATATCAACAACACTTCTGGCAGTTACGCTTTTATTCGTGCTTGTCAGGAGAAAAATATCAAACCGATTCTGGGAATTGAATTTCGGCGCGATCACCGTTTTTTATACCTCGGGATTGCCCGCAACGAAGAGGGCTTCCGGGAACTTAACCATTTTCTGTCTACGCATTCCCTGGACCATATTCCATTGCCCGACGTAGCCCCAAAATTTAAAAATTGTATTGTTATTTACGACCGGCTGACCAAACCACTCGCACGTTTTTATCCCTACGAATACCTGGGCGTACGCCCCGAATTTGTCCACCGCCTCTTTCAGTCGCCCGTCAAAAATGCGTTACATAAACTGGTGGCGTTGCGTACGCTGACCTTTGTAAGTGAAGATGGCAACAAAGTGCATAAACTTCTCAGGGCCATTGATTTAAACACCCTGATCTCTAAATTAAAAGCAAGCGAGCACGCGCCGGCTTCTGCCCGTCTGGATACCTCCGAAAAGCTTCTGGTCCCATACGCAACCTACGCACCGCTACTGGCCAATACCCAAAAAATTCTGGCTGAGTGTTCCATCAAATTAACTGTCGGCCCCGACAACAATCGCAAGACTTTTACGGGGAGTCGAACCGATGATCTGGTCTTGTTGCGCAAGCTGGCCGATAACGGTTGTCTGCGTCGTTACGGAGCGGAAGATAAAGCCGCTGCCACCCGTGTTGAAAAGGAGTTGGCATTGATTGATCAGATGAATTTTGCGCCTTATTTTTTGATTACCTGGGACATTATCCGGTACGCACAAACGATGAATTACCACCACGTCGGGAGAGGAAGTGGCGCCAACTCAATCGTGGCCTATTGCCTTGGTATTACGGACGTTAACCCCATCGAACTGGACCTTTACTTCGAGCGATTTATCAATCCCTACCGGAGTTCTCCGCCGGATTTTGACATCGATTTTTCGTGGGATCAACGCGACGATGTGACCGACTATATTTTTAAACGCTACGGTCGGGATTACACCGCGTTGCTTGCGACTTACAGCACCTTCAAGGGCAAGTCGATCCTGCGGGAACTGGGAAAAGTTTTTGGGCTGCCGAAAGACGACATCGACCGGATGATTCGTTATCCCGAAGACGAAGCACGACAGCATCGCCTCGTCCCCGCGATCCGGCGCTACGCGGCCATGATCGAAGGTTTTCCCAATCATTTGTCGATCCACGCGGGCGGTGTGCTGATTACCGAACGGCCCATTCATTATCATACCGCTTTGCAGATGATGCCCAAGGGATTTCCGGTGACCCACTTTGATATGTACGGAGCGGAAGACCTGGGTTTTCATAAATATGATGTCCTTAGTCAGCGGGGGATCGGCCACATCAAAGATGCCGTAAAATTGATTAAAAAAAACCGGGGTCACGGAGTAGATATTCACGCGGTGGAAGAAATTAAGAATGATATTAAAGTTAAAAAACAATTAGATTCCGGTCAGTGTATTGGTTGCTTTTATATCGAATCTCCGGCCATGCGGGGATTGCTGACCAAGCTGCACTGTTCCAATTATGTACATCTGGTGGCGGCCAGTTCGATCATTCGGCCCGGGGTTGCAAAGTCGGGAATGATGCGGGAATATATCAGGCGTTTCCACGAACCTCATTCTTTCGACTATCTCCACGAGACGTTTAAGACCCATCTCGGAGAGACCTTTGGTATCATGGTTTACCAGGAAGATGTGATGAAAATTTGTCACCATTTTGCCGGCCTGGACCTCGACGAGTCGGATGTACTCCGACGGATGATGACGGGTAAGAAAAAATCATCGGAAGCATTTGAGCGATTGCGTAATAAATTTTTTGCTAATTGTAAAAAAAGAAATCACTCCGACGAGTTGGCCGCGGAAGTGTGGCGACAGATTGAAAGTTTTAGTGGCTACTCATTTTGTAAAGCCCATTCGGCGAGTTACGCGGTAGAATCTTTTCAGAGTTTATATTTAAAAGCCTATTATCCGCTGGAATTTATGGTTGCCGTCATCAATAATTTTGGGGGATTTTATAAAACAGAATTTTACTTTCACGAAGCCCGGATGCAGGGCGCCACGATCCACGGCCCCTGTGTCAATCATAGTTTTTATCTCACCGATATTCGGGATAAAGATATTTATATGGGCTTTATTCACCTGCATCAACTCACCCAACGACTGGCAATGGCCATTGTGACCGAGCGAAAAAAACAAGGCATGTTTAAAAATATGACGGATTTTGTTAACAGAATTGATGTTGCTCCGGACCAACTGGAGATTTTGATCAGAATTGGTGCTTTTCGATTTACGGGAATGGATAAGTATGAGTTGATGTGGGAAAAGAACCGGGTGCATAATCCGCGTCTCCGTCACCGTTCCGATCCCGCACTTTTTGTTGCCGCTCAGGAATCTTTTAAATTGCCTGCGTTGGAAATTGATCCCCGCGCCGAGTTACACGATCAACTGGAATTAATCGGCTTTTCGTTGGACAGTCCTTTCGCTTCCGTTGCTTGTGAAGACATCACCGATAAGCAGATCAGGTCCCGAGATTTAAAAAAATACATCGGTAAAATCATCGAGATACTTGGTTACTTCGTCACTAAAAAACCAGTAAGAACCAGTAACAAAAAACTGATGAATTTCGGAACCTGGCTCGATCGCGAAGGCCGCTACTTTGATACTGTTCATTTTCCACCCGCCCTTAAAAAATTTCCGTTGCAGAGTCGGGGCTGCTATAAAATCCGGGGCAGGGTAGTGCTGGATTACGATTTTCCGGGAATAGAGGTGGTGAGTTGTGTACGGGTATAGGCTTTTTCCTCTTTTGGCGTGTTTGGCTTTCGGTGGGCTTTTTTCTCTGCTGGTGTGTTTGGCTTTCGATGGGCTTTCAATAGGCGGACGATTGGCTAACGATAGGCTCTCTTCTGACGCGGGTTCTTCAATTGGTGAAGGCTTTCGTTAGGCCCTCTTTTAGTGGGGTTCTTTAATTGGTGAGGGGGGTGATATTGTCCGCCAGTCGTCCGGCCTCACAAATTGAAGCGCTCACCGATTGAAGCGATTCAACCAGCAAAGCACCCCTCACCGATTGAAGAGCGCCTATCGAAAGCCAACTGAAAGCCAACTGAAAGCCCATTATCAACCAATTAAAACTCAACAACCAAACAACTAAACAAGCGAAGCGATTCAACCCTCACCGATTGAAGAGCGCCTATTGTCAGCCAACTGAAAGCCCATTGAAAGCCTATTGTCAGCCAATTAAAACTCAACAACTAAACAACATGCGTTCCATACTCCATCTTGACCTCGACACCTTTTTCGTTTCCGTAGAACGACTTCGAAATTCCGAGTTTTGCGGGAAGCCTCTGATTATCGGCGGTGTTAGTCATAACGAACCAGGCTACCAAAACCGGGGCGTTGTCACCTCCTGTAGTTACGAAGCCCGGCGCTTTGGTGTGCACGCAGCCATGCCCATCAAATTGGCGCGGAAACTCTGTCCCGAAGCCATTTTCTTGCGCGGAGATTTTGATACCTACCAAAAATATTCGCGGTTGGTCACGGAGGTGATTGCCGATCAGGCGCCTGTTTTTGAAAAAGCCTCCATTGACGAATTTTATCTGGATCTGACGGGAATGGATCGGTATTTTGGTTGCCAAAAATGGTCGGGCGAATTACAGCAGAAAGTCTCTAAAGAAACCGGATTGTTCGCTTCCTACGGACTATCGGTCAACAAGTTGATTGCGAAAATGGGAACGACGGAATCCAAGCCGAATGGTGCTTTGTGTATTGCGGTGGGTACCGAAAAGGAATTTATTGCTCCGTTGGCCGTTCGTAAAATTCCGCAGGTGGGACGGATGACGGAGCAGAAACTGCGGCAGATGGGCGTACAGACCATCAAGGTTTTGCGGGATATTCCGCCCCGGTTACTCGAACGGGAGTTTGGTAAAAACGGCATCAGTCTCTGGAAAAAAGCCAATGCGATGGACGATCGTCCCGTCGTTCCTCACCGCGAACGAAAAACCATCGGGAGTGAAAAAACATTTCAAACGGATACCATAGACATTAATTTGTTACGGACTGAATTATTGAGAATGCTGCAGGAACTGACGTTTGAGTTACGGAAAAATAAAAAACTGGCCGCTACGGTGACCATCAAGATCCGGTACGCTGATTTTAATACTTTTTCAAAACAAAAAAAAATATCCCATACGGCCGATGATCATTCGCTTAAGCCGGTGGTTTTGCATCTCTTTGAGCAATTGTACGAACGCCGCCAACGAATTCGGATGATTGGTCTTCAGTTTGGCAAGTTGGTGCACGGACATCCACAGATGAATTTATTTGATGCTCCCGCCAAGTCGCTGCGATTACTGGGAGCGATGGATGGGATCAGGAAGCGGTTTGGGAAGGGAGTTATTTAGATGAATTTCGTGGTCGGATAATCAGGTAAATGACCAGGGTTAATAAAATAAAAAGGGCAAGATAATATAGTAGAATAGTCACAATATTTCCTCCTCCGTATCCAATTCCAAAGGGGATATCGAAAAAGATAAAAAAGCATGGCTCACAGAATTCCATTCCCATTGCGATCATAATTCCGGGAAGAATAATAATCAAAATAGCCAGGACTACGCTATAAAGTTTCCGTCTGGCAGCAACATCAAGTTGATTGGGGTTCGTGGAGAAATATTTAAAATAAATTTATCTCAACCGCTTCCTCAATCCGAGCTCCAGTCCAATGTTCCATAAATGCTCTTTAATCGGAACGTCTTTTACCAACCGGGTCAGATGGTATCTAAAAGTTGGTTGGGCAAAAAGTTGGAGACCTTCATTTATCCGGTAGTTTCCGCCGAAAGCAAGTACCCCAACAAAATGTATTTTGCTATAATCGTAAAGATCTTCGTCTCCATCAAGCATTTCGGTATCCCCGTTGTAAACCACCTTATTACGCGATTTCAGGTAAAGGGAAGGGGCTATTCCAAGCTCAACAAACGGCGAAAATTTCTTTTGGTTAAACTCGTATCTACCGATGAGCGGAACTTCTAAAAAAAGATAATTATAAAAGAATTGAATAGATCCAAGAGGAGTTGGGGGGATACTGGGATCATTAAACTGATCAATAATCTCACTACCAAAGATAAGATCGTCCTTTTTTTTTCTTTTGTAACCAACGCTGGCAAATCGTACGCCCGTTTTAAAAACTATTTGATTGGATATTCTTTTATTAAAATTAAATCCAAACCGTAGATTAAGGTTACCAATTTCATTGTTGTTCCTTGATCTAGAAACCAACATTCCACCCGAATTCGGATCATCATTACTCACACGCAAATTTCGATAACCTAAATCAACACCCGCGATAAAGTCCAGCGAAGTATTTATTTGACACATACAAAATAATGGGAGCAGCAGGAAAGATAGACCGGTAAAGAGGAGTTTCATGTTTTAGTTTTTTATTAAAAGAATAAGTGTAAAACGAATTTGTACCGAAGGTTTATTGGCGAAGTTAGCTTTTTTAACAATAGAAACAAAAAAAATGGATAAGCCTGAGGTGATGTTCAATTAACTGTGTCTAACCAGTTTATCTAATTTATGTAAATAAAATGTTGTATTCATAATTAATTGTTAATCAGTTGGTTTGTTAATCCTGTCTGTCCGGCAGACAGGCAGTCTCTTTTTACGCAATACTAACGCAGCAAAAAACATAGATTATTGAACGATCCCAAGCCTGAAATAAATTGGATACCCATCGTCCGCCCTCACCGATTGAAGCGCCCCTAAACCCTTTTCCACCACCACAAAAACACCCCCAAACTAAAAATCCCCGATAACCAAAACATTCCCGCCGTCACCATCGCTGCGCCCCGA
>CALLLR010000058.1 GCA_938008185.1 uncultured Saprospiraceae bacterium | reverse complement strand
CACCTGCTGCTCATATGCGGCATAATCAAACGCAGAGTCTTTATCTACTCCTTTCTTTTGTGTCTTCTTTTTAACTGTCATGTCTCAAATTTAAGTTATTTATTTTGTTATTTTTGAGACACACTTAATTGAACACCCTCTCGACACACCATTTACCCCGCATTTCGCTGCGTCCCCCATTCCCAAAATAAAACCGCCACCACCCGCGCCACAAAGCTTCAACTTATAATCATTCCCAGCCAGTCCATCCAGCCAAACCTGACGGAACGCCTCGGGGATCATTTCAAAAAAATATTTATACTGAAAAAAACTGATCTCATGCCATTGCTCAAAAAGACCGGACCAGTCGGCCGCCAGAAAAGCAGTGATGGCGTCGTCCACGGCGGGAATCAATTCGGCGTCACAACGATTCTGGTAATGCAGATCTTTTGATTTTTCTAAAAAAATATGAACCAATGGTGCCGTCTTACGGGAGATACCCGTATCAATCAAAAAAAACTGATTTTTATAATCCGGAATATTTTTTACCACCCCCAGTTCCTTTTTTCCTCTCAGTAAAACCGATTGATTTAAATAACAAATCAACGGATCAATCCCCGAGCTGGCCCCATGAAAAAAACCTTCTATTAATCCCAGCTCTTTTTTTAATTGCGACAATTCCACGGCCTTCTCCGCTACGTACCGATCATAAATTCCCGCCGTCAACGCGCCCGAACTCCCCGCACCGTAGCCAAAAGGAATATCCGAGGTAAAGTGCCAACCTTCCGCAAGGTCTTTTTTAAACTGAACGATATCCACTTCAAATGGAAAATTATTTTCTGCCAAATAATCTACGATCGCCAATAGTACGCCCGGCGCAGGATCTCCTCCCTCCTTTGACCAAAATCCACCAAATAATTTCAACGGCATTGCCAACCCCTGCGCCCCCCGCAGAATCGTGTATTCTCCCAACAATAATAATTTTCCGTGGTAAGTTTTCACTGTTTGATCATTAAAACCCATTTAAAATAATAATATTTTTTGGCTGCTTGCTTCCCAGGCTAATGCGATTGAATGAAGCAAGAAGCAAGCGGCAACCAGCAAGCAGCACTCCACCAACAACTGGTACAAATTTTGAAACATATCATAAAATACCTTCTCTAACAAACATACAAAATAAGATGGATTTTCCTAGACTTCGTTACTTGAGTTTTATTGGCCTGGCCGCATTATTCGTGACATCCTGTGCACCGGATGAGTCACCGAATACCACGACCTCTTCTATCGATTTAGAACTGGAAGCAGCACTTCGGGACGCTTCTGACGGCGTAGGAAAGGATCATTTTAAGCTACCAAATAGTAATGACTTAGGTAATATTCCACAAGATCCGAAAAATCCACTTACTCCGGTAAAAATTGAACTTGGGAAAAGGCTATTTCATGAAACGGGTCTTGCTACTGCCGGAAAAATAGATGGAACGATGGGTACCTTCTCTTGTGCTTCCTGTCACTTTGCGGGCGCTGGATTTCAGGCCGGCCGGTTTCAGGGAATTGGAGAAGGTGGAATGGGTTTTGGATTAAATGGCGAAGGACGAGTGGTAAACACACTTTTCCCGATGGACTCAATTGATGTGCAGCCATTACGCTCACCCACTGCCATGAATGGCGCCTACCAGGAAGCAATGCTCTGGAATGGTCAGTTTGGTGCCACGGGTATCAACGCGGGGACGGAGGCCAACTGGACCCCGGGTACGCCTATTGCTACCAACGAACTGGGATACGAAGGTTTGGAAATACAAGCCATCGCAGGTTTGGCAGTACATCGACTAGATACTGAAAATGATCTCTGTGAAGAAATGTATGGTCCGTTGTTCGAAGCGGCTTTTACCGATTTTCCGGAAGGAGAACGTATTACTCGTGAAACAGCTGGTTTAGCCATTGCCGCTTATGAGCGTACCGTTATGTCTAATGAGGCACCATTCCAACGGTGGTTAGAAGGCTATAGTGATGCCATGAACGAACAGCAAAAAAGAGGAGCACTGGTTTTCTTTCAGGAGGCTAATTGCGCTACTTGCCACAACGGCCCGGCGCTGAATAGCATGAGTTTTCACGCCTACGGAATGAACGACTTGGATGCCAATGTAGAATCAATTTTTAATATTCCGGCAGAAGATGGTTCTCGTTTGGGACGAGGAGGTTTCACTAAAAATGAAGCCGATCATTATAAATTTAAAACACCACAACTCTATAACCTGGCAAATTCACCATTTTATGGCCATGGTAGTACCTTCCGCTCTATTCGGGAAGTAGTGGAATATAAAAATAACGGAATGGCTCAAAACGAAAATGTTCCAACAACCCAATTAGCTGCCGAATTTGTACCACAAAATCTTAGTGAAACACAGATTGATGATCTGGTTGCGTTTTTAGAAAATGGATTAAATGATCCGGATCTATTCCGTTACCAACCCGGTAGTCTGGCGAGTGGAAACTGTATTCCAAATAACGATGAAATGTCAAGGGTGGATATTGGGTGTGAATAGGAAAAAATAGCGCTACCAAATCCTATAAAAATTGAGTAGTCTCATTAAAAATTATTCGTACCTTTGGTCTATGAGTGATTTTATTGTTTCGGCCAGAAAATATCGGCCTGCCAGGTTTGATGAAGTAGTAGGACAACAGCACGTTTCCAATACACTCAAGAACGCACTACAGAATAATCACCTGGCTCATTCTTTCCTGTTTTGTGGTCCCCGTGGTGTGGGAAAAACGACTTGTGCCCGTATTCTGGCCAAGACTATCAACTGTGAAAATATCACCAAAGACCATGAGGCTTGTAATACCTGTTCTTCTTGTACAGCCTTCAATCAAAATGCTTCTTTTAATATCACCGAACTGGATGCGGCCTCCAATAATAGCGTCGAGCACATTCGTACTTTGATTGAGCAAGTCCGCTTTCAACCACAACAAGGAAAGTATAAAGTTTTTATCATTGATGAGGTACACATGCTTTCACAAGCCGCCTTTAATGCTTTTTTGAAAACATTGGAAGAGCCTCCTTCTTATGCGATTTTTATTTTAGCTACTACGGAAAAACACAAGATCATTCCAACCATTTTATCAAGATGTCAGATTTTTGACTTCCGTCGAATTCAGGTACCTGCAATCGTCAAACATTTGCAGGAAATTTGCAAAACTGAAAAGATAAAAGGAAATAAAGATGCCTTGCATATCATTGCGCAAAAAGCAGATGGTGCCCTGCGGGATGCCCTTTCTATATTTGACCGAATGGTGAGTTTCTCCGGAGAAGAGATTACCTACCAGGGGGTAATTGAAAATTTAAACGTACTCGATTACGATTATTTTTTCAAAATTGTCAACGCGATGCTAACCGAAAACATTGCAGAAGTCTTAAATACTTTCGACGAAATTTTACGGAAAGGATTTGATCCGGATATTTTCATCAATGGACTGGCGGAACATCTACGAAATGTATTGGTTTGTAAAGATGAGACTACCCTGGAACTATTGGAAGTTAGTGATAGTTTAAAAAAACAGTATCAAGAGCAAGCAAATAATACGCCCGCTTCTTTCCTATTATCCAGCCTGAGTCTGGCCAACGACTGTGACGTTAATTATAAAATGGCACGTAACAAAAGATTGCACGTCGAGATGACGCTCATCAAAATGACTTATATTAACCGGGCTGTCGATTTGACAAAAAAAGGCACTCCGGCGTCTGTTCCAAACACGATTCCGACTAAAACAGCTAATTTTCAGGCAGCTCCGGTTCCTTCTATCATCAAAGAACCAACTGCCACGATCTCCGTAGAGTCTAAGGCAACCACCCCCGTCGCTCAACCGACAAAGGTCGAAAAAGACGAGCCAAAACCAGAAAAAAAAGCACGTAAATTAAACGATTCCAGCAAATTATCCGTTCCATCTCTGCACAACACACCCAGCTTTTCTCTGGATAAAATTGCCGCCGATATTGACAAAGCAGCACAGGACGAAGAAATAGAAGAGTCTCGACTCACCGACGAAAACTTACAGGAAGCATGGATGACCTATGTGAAGCAAGTACAGTCTCCTTCAGCACGAAATACGCTTAAAAATGCAGAATTAAAAATAGAAGATAATCAGGTTATTGCTACAATTGGTACCAAGATGGCCAGACAAATGATCCTTGATGAATCAGGTTTGATGCCTTACGTACGAGAACAATTATGCGATAAAAGACTGGCACTTCTGATTAATATTGATCCTTCAAAAGCTGCTCAGGCGGATGATATTAAACCAAAAAAGAAAAAACCAACTACTAATAAGGAAATATACCAGAACATGATCGCTCGTAATCCATTAATAGAAGATTTACGAAAACGATTCGATCTGCAGCCCGATAAAGAATAAAATTTTAACAAATGGACAATCAACAACTTTGGTATCTGGAAAACATTGACGTCACCGGAATTCTCTGTCCTCAAAAAATGGACAACGTTAGCGAAACACACGCCTCAAAATCTTATAAAAAAGGAGCGTATATCTATTTACAGGAAGAAGATGCGGATAAAATTTTCTTTATCAATGAAGGCCGGGTAAAAATTGGTACTAATAGCGAAGATGGTAAAGAAATCACCAAAGCAATACTTGGTCCAGGTGAAGTTTTTGGAGAACTGTCCCTGGTTGGAGAGAATAGACGTAGAGATTTTGCAATTTGTATGGAACCAACTGCGGTCTGTGTAGTCACTACCGCCGAAATGAAAGGGCTGATGCGTGACCACACTATGCTCTCTGGTTTTATGATGAAAATTATGGGCAGCCGAGTACTGGAAATGGAATCACGGCTGGAATCTTTGGTTTTCAAAGATTCTCGGACCAGAATTATAGAATTTTTGGTAAATCTCGCTAATAATAAAGGACAACGGGTTGGCTACGAAACACTCGTCAGAAAATTTATGACTCATCAGGAAATTGCCAATCTGACCGCTACTTCCCGACAAACGGTAACAACGGTACTGAACGATTTACGAACTCGTAATATCCTGACTTTTGACCGACGCCGACTTTTGATTCGTGATCTGGAATTATTGACAGCCGAAAAAGCAATGGTATAATAGCCAATTGCAATTCGCTCTTTATCGTTATTTTTGCGGTCCATCAAATATTTTGGCCGTGTATAAATTATTTTTCAAGCCCCTCGCTTTTTTATTTTCTCCTGAACGAGCGCATCACCTCACCCTCGCAGGATTGAAAACAGTACTTGCTATTCCTATCATTTCAAGTCTTTTTCGAGCTTATTATACGGTAGAAGACGAGCGACTCCATCGAGATGTTTTTGGCTTAACATTTAAAAACCCCGTAGGATTAGCGGCAGGTTTTGACAAAGACGGACAGCATTACCATGCGATGTCTGCCCTGGGTTTTGGTTTTATAGAACTGGGTACGGTCACGCCCGTTGCCCAGGCAGGCAATCCTCAACCACGTCTTTTTCGCTTACCAGCCGACGAAGCCCTCATTAACAGAATGGGTTTTAATAACGAGGGGATGGAAGCACTGGTTCGTCGCCTAAAAGCAGGTCGCCCAAAAAATCTGATCATTGGCGGAAATATTGGAAAAAATAAAAATACGCCCAACGAATCTGCGCATCTCGACTACGAAAAATGTTTTCAGGCCTTGTTTCCTTACGTTGATTATTTTGTGGTCAATGTCAGTTCTCCCAATACACCCAATCTGCGCGACCTGCAAGAAAAAGAACCACTGACCAGATTACTTAGCTTATTACAAGCTTTGAATCTGGAGAAACCAACGCAAAAGCCTATTTTATTAAAAATTGCGCCCGATCTCACCGATGGACAACTGAATGATATTGTCGATATTGTCCGCGAAACCAAAATCAGTGGTGTCATTGCTACCAATACCACTATCTCCAGAGAAAATCTGAATACAAGTCAGCAAGAAATTTCCCAGATTGGAATGGGAGGACTTAGTGGTCAGCCTGTAAAAGACAGATCGACGGAAGTTATCCGCTACCTTCACCAAAAATCGGATGGCCAACTAAAAATTATCGGCGTAGGAGGAATTGGAAGTCCGAAAGATGCACTCGAAAAAATAGCCGCGGGTGCCTCCCTCGTACAGGTATATAGTGGCTTGGTTTATGAAGGTCCAGGTCTGATAAAGCAGATTAATCAGGCTATTTTAGAGGCTAACTAAGTTTTCTCAGTTCGCAGACAATTTGGGAGTTTTAAACAACTTCTATATTTCCTTCATAGCCAATTCTCTACTGTGGCATCTTTTTTGCCCCTTTTAAAGGTAAATCCTTCCTTTTTTATTTCCCCTTCTTAAACTATCGAACAATATCTATTGGACTTATTACGTCCATATGCCAACAAATCAGTATTTGATTATTCACCATACAATTTTTAACATATGTCACAACAGGAAATCAGTATTTATAAAGATGTTCGCTTTTGGTTAATTGCGGTGTCTTTGATTTTATTAATCGTTATTACGGTTATGACTTTTCCCGGATAATTTCCGGAAATCTGATTCCCTCCAATTTTTTAATTAATTAACTTTTATATAAAGGGGTATTTGCATCGGCAAATACCCCTTTTAGTTTTTACCAAAAACATGCTATCTTGCCAAAGAAAGAAGCATTCATGCGATATTTTTGATTCATAAAATCAGCTTCTTTTTCAATCCTTTACCATGAAACAGCATATTATTTTGGTCATTTTTGGTGTACTCTTATCTTTACTTAGTTGTCATACGGAATCTGCGCCTCCTCCCACTTCTTCTATCCCCTCTAAGGCAATGGATACCATTGTGAACAAAAAAAGCGAACCGACTTTGGCTGCTATTCCAACCAGCCACGATTGCACGGTCAAAGGTAAATTGATGGAAGATAATAATTTTTGGATTTCAAAAGAGCAGCTTTGGGTGTGTATTGTAGCCGATAATATTACGCGTGATCAGGATTTTGGGGATAGTTACCGGATTTTAGATATTTACGATACCAGAAATTGTCGCCAGATAAAACGTAAAGTATTACCTATCAATAATAGTCCAGACTTTCCGTGGTATATTTTTCAAAATACGTACGAAGAAAAAAATCAGGTGATTTGCACGTCGGGATACGAATTTACTTTTTGCTACGATGTCGAAAACCGAGAACTGCTGCCGCGTATGAAACCTGCCTTTTTATTATCACGGACTGCATTAGATGCACAATCCGGGATGACCTTAAGCATGGTCATTTATGATCAGTACCTTTTTGGATATGCTCAAGACTTAGGATTTTTTGCTTATGATTTGACGGATAAGAAAAAGGTGGAAAATTTTCTACCCGTTGCCGAATATCATTTTAAAAAGCAGAATCAGTTTCATCCGCTCTTTCTAATTCCGATGGGAAATAAAAAATATCAGGGAGTTATTCCTTCCATCAACATGGATAATGGAAAAATTATGCTTTCACCAGTTTGGAAAAAACCATTAGCTTTCGATCCAATAGTCGCTAAAAATGTACAGAATAACCGTTTTCAAATTTTTTCAGATTTAGAATCAGAAAATAAATCAAAGGTTGCTTTCGATTTACAAAAACAGACATTGGTTGATCTTCCGGCGGATATCGCTACCCAGCCAGTTGGTAAAGTACTCGAATATTTAAAAGAAGATAGTCGATAATATTTTTTATTAAAAAGAAAACGCCACGGAAATTCCGTAGCGTTCTTTAAAAGGGAAAGTAATTAAGTCCAAGTTATATCAACCTGGGACCATCGTAAAAATTAGTTTTAGTTAACAGATTTTTTATCTAAAAAAGTAAATTCATTGACTTGTATCTCCGTCACTCTTCGATCTTTTCCTTCTTTGTCCTGGTAGGTACGGTGACATAATTTTCCAGAAACAGCTACCTGCTTTCCTTTCTTAAAATACATACCCATGATCTCAGCGGTCTTTCCCCAGGCAACTAGCTTATGCCATTGCGTTTCTTCTATCTTTTCACCTTTTTGGTTTTTGTAAAATTCGGAGGTAGCAATACTTGCATTAACCTTATTTTTACCATTTTCGAATTTAATCAATTCTGCATCTTGTCCTAAATGTCCGATAAGTTGTACTTGATTTCTAATACTATTCATAATAAATTGGTGTTGTGCCTTCCCCGCTATCTATTTGTAATGACAACAAAGAAGTCGTGAGAAAATAAATTTTAATAAAACAGCTGATGACCAACTGCAATGCAAAGATGAGGGTAAGTTCAGGATTTATTCGTATAATAAATGGCTAATGCCGTTTGTAACCGTTTAAAAACTTTTAATTCACTCAAATAAAGTCCATTTTATCCATAGAAAATGGGTTTACGCCCACTCGGACATAAACCCATTAAAAATTATTTATCACTAGTTTTTCTAGATTAACCAATCACTATAAAGACCAGGATCTACTATTTGGAACTTCTGACATATCCAGGCAAGGAATATCCATTCCTGGAATCGGATCATAATTCAGTACCTCTTCTCCAACTTTTTCTGAAGTAAAATAACCGACAATGGTCATCTCCTTCAATAATTTAAAAAACGGTTCGTGGTTAGTACGTTGATAGGTAACGCCCGTACTCATTTCCTGTGACGTCATTCTAGCAAATCTTTTCTTTTCTTCTTCATTGGCCTCCTTAACCCGAGGAGCCATTGCACGAGCTGCAGCTTCGTGCTTCAGTAGTAACTCGTCCCGCTGTTCGTTAGTACAATCTACAAAATTTTTTCCGTAGGTAGTTTTACAATCTACCGCAAAATCTGCTAAGCTTTTTCTAAAACGTTCTTGCATCTTCGGGGTGTATACCTCGGCTACCAATTTGTCCATAAACCGGTGTACAAATACTTCGTTGGCACCCGGTGTATCGGTGGCAGGTAAAATCTGCTCGGTAATTATTTTTAGCAAGTCCGTCTCTTTTGCATCAAAGAATGCTGGTTTCCAACCCGCTTCCGACGTTACGGTATCGGCTTTACAACCATTCATCACGCCCATTACCGTTGAAGCCGACAGTGCGTAGCCCATCATCATGGCTGTTCTTTTTATTGCGCTTCTTCTTTTCATTATTTTTTTGATTTAAAACTCATTCCGGTTAAGCTGTTTTACCGCAAAATCGCAAGCACGGGCCGTCAACGCCATATAAGTAATTGATGGATTCTGACAAGCCGCAGATGTCATACAGGCACCGTCAGTAACAAATACATTAGGAACCGTGTGTATTTGGTTGTTACCATTCAAGACAGACGTCTTAGGATCACGCCCCATTCGTGCGGTACCCATCTCATGGATACCCAAACCTGGATAAGATCCTTCATCCTCGGTACTAATATTTTTAAAGCCTGCTGCCTCTAACATTTCTGCTCCAGCAATCGCCATATCTTTTCGCATGATCTTTTCGTTCTCTTTATTTTCACAATCGAAAGTAACCGTAGGTAAGCCCCATTTATCTCTTTTATCTTCGTTAAGAAACATCCGATTTTCGTGGTAAGGCAACATTTCCGCAAAAGCCATCATTCCCATTCTCCAGGGACCCGGAGCAAATAAATCATCTTTGTATTTTTTACCGATACCCGCTTCGGCAATGTGGCTCGCCCAGTTGGTGCGGCTCGCCGAGCCTTGATAACCGAATCCTCTCAGATAATCCTTGCGTTCTGTTCCTTTTCCAATATTTTGGAATCGAGGAATATAAAATCCTGCCGGGCGACGCCCTTTATAATATTTATCTCCAAAACCATCATAGGTTCCGGAAGCTCTTACTTTAAAATGGTGATCCATGAGGTTGTGTCCCAATTCCCCACTTTGGTTGCCCATCCCATCCGGATGTTCTTCTGACTTAGAGTTCAATAAAATTGAAGTAGAGCCGATGGCCGAAGCACAGCAAAAAATCACTTTTGCAAAATATTCTGTTGTTTTATTTGTCAATTCGTCAATGATCCGTACGCCTTTGGCCCGCTTAGTTTCTTTATCGTACATAATTTCGTGTACAATACTGTGCGGACGTAACGTCATATTGCCGGTAGCGATCGCTGCCGGCAAAGTGGAGGACTGACTACTGAAATAACCACCATAGGGACATCCACGCATACAGCGATTACGTCGCTGACAGGCGCCACGACCATTATGAGGCTGGCTCAGATTGGCAACTCTTCCAGGGGTGATTAATCGATTAGGAAATGCTTTTTTTATTTTTTCTCTGGCATCACTTTCCAGACAGTTTAATTGAAAAGGAGGCAGGTATTTTCCATCCGGTGCAGCACGATGATTTTCCGCTTGTCCACTAATTCCAACAAAAGTTTCTACGTAATCATACCAAGGTTCAATATCTTTATATCGAATAGGCCAGTCCACCCCAAATCCGTCCCGGGCATTTTCTGTAAAATCCTGCTC
Organism: uncultured Saprospiraceae bacterium; assembly: GCA_938008185.1. Classification (GTDB taxonomy): domain Bacteria; phylum Bacteroidota; class Bacteroidia; order Chitinophagales; family Saprospiraceae; genus JALZUU01. The sequence continues at coordinate 10,248 of CALLLR010000058.1, read as the reverse complement.
ACTCCATCGGTAGCAATGTCTTCCCCACATAAGCGATCGTCCTCCAACGTGGTAACCCCGCATCCAGTCAAAACGTTTTACTTCCGAATACGGATGATCCAAATCGTTGACAAAAAAGTGCTTCCTCGCGTAGTTGACTGTATAACCCGTCCGAGCCTGTACGCCTTGTTGCCTCAAATCTTCCTGTGTCGGTTTTCCACCATTGGGCATATCCCAGGGGTCGAGGTGCATTGTTGGATAATCTGTCACGTGCTTTACGTCTCGACCTCTTTCCAATACTAAGGTTTTTAATCCTTTCTCGCTTAACTCTTTGGCAGCCCAGCCACCACTAATACCTGACCCAATGACAATGGCGTCATAGGTAACTTCTTCCTTACCTTGTGAATTAAAATACATAGTAGTAATTTTGATTGGCCGAAAAATACAAAATTAAATACTTAAATGTTTGACCTAATAATTCTTTTTATTTTTTCTTATGAAAAGAGACAAAAAGCAGACAATTCCTTTCATACTCCTGAAATCGCCCCTTGATTGATTTTTTTGTTAATATCTACTTTCTCAACAATAGAAGTTGATCTGAAATAACAGAGGTTAATGTGAGCAGCCCATATGACTCCCAATCGGAGAACCATCCGGTAACTTTGGGCCAACGGTTATTTTAAACGACGAAGGATCACGACGAAACTGTGCAATCATCAACCGCGCGTAGTCTGCCGCTCCCGTTCCTAATACTTGGTTACTTGTATTCAGCCATTTCTCCAACTGATTTATTTTATGAATAACGATCCCCCTCACTGCAGGAGTGGCCATTTCATTGGCTGCTAATGCCAACATTTGTTTAAGAACCACAACTGCGGTAGTTGCCTGAATCATATCCAGGTAGTCATCTCCCGGTTGCTTTTTCCAGGTTGCATCAATCAACTGATCAATGACCATTTCGAGTCCGGGTAGACTTGGTTGCATCCCATGCTGTTCGACCAGTCGGGCGGCCCGCTGTGGATGTAATAGCATTTTGACACTCATGGTCGCAGCCACTTCCGAAGCTGCCAACGGATCAAACGTCAACCCCGTATGCGTTTTAAAACTTTCTCTTCCCCGACTGTAACCTGGTGGCTTGGGTGAAATAATGGCCAATAACTCTTTTGGAAAGGCCAGTGTTCTAGCATCTATAGTTTCTAAGATCCCCGACAATGCCTGCGACTGAAGACCTTTATCCACGCGCTGTAATGGTATTTGTCCATCTCCCCGTACCGCATAAGTATAATCGACCCCACCAATTAGTTTCATCACCGCTTCTACCTGGTACCGATGCATCAAATAGATAGGCACCAAGACTTCTTCCACCGTTGATAAAGGCGCTCCCATTGGAATACTTTTTTCTCCCAATCGGTTCAGGACCACTTTTCGGATTTCTAACAGTCGTTTTAATTCTGCACTTGGATCCGCACCATTATCCCAAAGATGACCCACTGCATTAGCACCACCAATGGGACGAGCGTCCCGGTCAGAGATATACCGAAATCCCTTTTGGATTCCTTCCTCAATAATTTTATCCAAGGCTTTTTTTTCATTGACCTGTTCGGGAAATTCTTCGTACCCGTAACGAATCGTCAATTTATCCCATTCTCCGATTTTATCATCATAAGCTTCCGAAAAATCAGGTTTCCCGTTTTTATCCAAACTTACAAATGGATGTGGATAATCCATCACCGAATTTCGACCATTGGTGCTCGCTGCAAAATTATGTGCAAGGCCTAGCGTATGTCCAATTTCGTGTGCGGATAATTGCCGCAATCTCGCCAGCGCCATTTCGAGCATTGGATTTTTCGCACCGGTAACGCCATCCACATTCCCCAATAATCCCTGTGCGATCAGATAATCTTGACGAACGCGTAACGAACCCAGTGAAACATGTCCCTTAAGTATTTCTCCGCTGCGAGGATCGATAACTGAGCTACCATAGGACCAGCCTCGGGTAGAGCGATGCACCCACTGAATGACATTATAGCGTACATCGAGCGGATCGGCATCTTCCGGTAGCATTTTCACCTGAAAAGCATTACGGTAACCCGCTGCTTCGAAGGCCTGATTCCACCAACGGGCCCCATCCAGTAAAGCAGATTTAACGGGCTCAGGTGCGCCAGGGTCGAGATGATAAATGATTGGTTCTACCGCTTCACTTATCGCGGCATTTTTATCTTTTTTCTCCAGTCGGTGCCGGACAATGTATCTTTTTACGAGCGGCGAAGCGATCGGGGTGGCGTAGTCCTGGTAACTAATACCGAAGTATCCACTCCGTGGGTCCATTTCTCTCTTTTTATATTTATTGTCTGGTAATTCTATGAAAGAATGGTGCTGCCGAACGGTTACTGCAGATGGCGTAGGAACTACCTGCCGCAGGTTACGACCAGTTGGTTTTCCCGCAAAAGTCAAGGTTGCCTCAAATTCTGTATTTTTTGGAAAGTTTTTTATTCGGGGAAAGTAGAGTGCCGAGCGATTGAGGTCAAGTTTAAAATTACCTTCTCCACGCTGCGCCAGTCTATCGCTAACTCCGTGTGTATCCTGGACTAAAAAAGGAGTTAAGTCAATCAACAGTTGATTTCCGCTCTCCACTAAAATTTCAAATCCAAAGAGAACCGATTCTGCGAAAGCCTCTCTAACCGATTTTTCCTCCGCTATATTTTCACTGACGGCGCGGTAGTCGTAGTTGGTCTGAATAAATAAAATTTTATTTCCAGAACGGGTAAATCGAACCACTCGATTATCGCCCAACTGTCCACGGTCTAAGCCAATATCGTTGGATCCTATGCCCGCAGCAAGTGAATTAACGTAGAGAAATTCCTGATCTAAATTTTCTATTTCCAATAAAATTTTACCTTTCTTATCATCTTGATAAAAATTAAAAAAGCCCGTTTGTTTTTTAGTGTTGGCGGTATACGTGGCGATGGTTTTGGGTACAAGTGTCTTGAGGGTCGGCTGTGCTGTTCTACACGCGACAAAAAAGGATAAGGTGAAAAAGACGAAAAGGATTTTCTTCATGATATTTAAGTTTTAACCGGGAATTCATTCCGGAGTAAGAGAAGGTGGTGGTAGTGATTCAGCTATTAATCTTTTCTGTTGTTGAATATCAATATTGATCAAGATAGCCAAACAAATAAAAAAGAAAGACCCCACTTTATCTGTTTCGATCAGGTCGTTGATAATTAAAAGTAAGACGATAACGATCACACACATATATGCACCCATTAAAAATCCGGCGATTGTGGGATTGGTTTCCCGGTGATAAACAATTTCTAATCGATAGAAAAAGTAAAAAAGGATAGCGACAAAAAATATAATTCCCGGAACACCTTGTTCTACCCCTAGCATCAAATAGTAACTATGGATACCTGATTTTTCGGGATTGTCACTGACGTAAGTTTCAAAACTACGGACGGTATAGGCTTTGTAAAATCCGTGAAAATTGCCCGGACCAAATCCAAAAATGGCCCTTTCTTTTAACATATACACACCAGCGATCCAGCGATAAAATCGCTCCATGACCGAGACATCTTCCCCCTTTGCGGTAGCAGCAACTAAGTTGTCAAATTCTTTGTGGGCGATGGTTTTTTCAAAATTCGGGGCGTATTCCAAGTATTTGTTATTAGTTAATAAATTTGAAGCAAACATAATGCTACCAATCAGTGCCACCAGCAACACTAACTTGATCAATCTAAAGTGAATAATCCAATAAGCACATACTGCTGCAATCAATGCCAGATAAGCGGCTCTTGTATAAGCAAAAACAATCCCTAAAATAATAATTATCAGTATCCCCGAAAGTAAATTCCAACGAAACGAAAAACGCTGATAATTTGATTTGAGGTACCATACAAATGGAGTAAAAAGACTTAAAGTGGCAGCGTAGTTTACATGATTACGATAAAAAGGTCCAACGGAAGCGTTGATCTTATCAAAAGCAAAACCATGTCCAGCGTGACGAATCATGACGTAAAGCGTGGTAATCGCAATTGGAATTGAGATACACCAAATCATGGCACGCAATGCGTTTTCATCTCGAAGTATTAGTCCTGACAGGAAGAAGTAAACAACGATGTACCAAAATTTTGCCAGAAAAAATTTAGTAGATACAAAACTATCCGCTGAAGTAAAAATGCAAATGAAGATCCAGAAAAAATGAATACCTAAAAAAAAAGTAAGAGGATGCCGAAAGAAAGCACCTTTTAAAGTAGGAAGATTTTTAAGGAAATATAAGATAGACACTCCCATCAGTAGGAGCACCAAAGGTTCGGTAGGTAGATCGGTCGCGAAACCTCCCGGTAAATCTACCTCCATGGAAAATGGCAAGCAAATTAAAAGAAGAAAAAAAACTTTTCGGAAATCTACGACACAAAGGTAGGCGATGATCACCCCAAAAGGCAGGAGGGCCAAAAAATTTATTTGATAACGGATCGCAGCAAAAATGCTAAACAAAATAATCGCAGCAAAAACATACATAAAGATTTGCTGAAGCGAAATATCCCACCTTGTCAATAGCTTATCCATTAAGTACCTCCTGCCAGTTGATACTTTTGTAAGAATCAGTTAACAGTACGCCAATACAAGTCAGGATAAAAGCCATTAAAACAGAGACGATTACGATGATTGATCTTTTAGGGCGAGATTTATCACGTGGATAGCCCGCAGCCTGTACCAGATTGATCGCCGTAAATTCATTGTTGTAAACTGCTTCCAGTTGTGCCAGACGTTGTTGCTCGTTACCCATTTCATCCTTATTCATCTGATGAAACCGATATAATTTTTCCGATCCAGAAAAGCCTTCTGTAAACTTGCCAATCTGTGCTTTTAAATTAGACACTTCGCTTTCGAGGCCACGGATTCTGGCTGTACTATAGATGATGGTATCCTGCGGAATAGAATTGTGCTTTTTTAATTCTGCCAGTCGCCCTTTTTCTTCGTCGAGCTTTGCAGATTTGATTAGCAGTAACTCCGGCAAATCTCTGCTTTGAGTGGCCGGATTAATAATTCCATACTTTTTCCGGATTACGAACAAAGTATCTTCCAGTTGACTCATCGTCTTATTCCGTTCTGCCAAGTTACTTTTCATCATCTTAATTTGCTGCCACTGACTGTTGCGAATCATCTCCTGCGCAAATTGATTTACTTTATCTCTGGCTACATTGGCTATGTTCATCGCCAGTTCAGGGTCAGTATCTTCTACCAGTATTTCAATGGCATCGTACTTTGTTTTTAAAACTTTATACTGAGAAGAAAAAACTTCCATGACCCGAAAATCCTTTTTTTCGTCATTTTCATCAATTCCATAATGGTTGTATAAATTGAAGCTATCGATTAAAAAGTTAGCTAGTCGCTCTGATTCGGCCAATGTCATAATTCTATCCATATCTTCTCCGGCTCCGTAATAATATCTTATATTGTCCTGATTGCCAATGGGATTGGGTTTTGCCAGATCGTTATTGGTGGCGTAAAACAGGGTAGAAGTCTGGTAATAATTGTCCATCATTAACGATAATATTACACTACCGACCAGTGTAATCAGACAAACGATTAAAATAAAAACTTTCCACTTATAAAGGACGCGAACCACGTCCAAGAGATGTTCCTTCCGCTGCATATAAATTAACAATTTTCACAAAAGTAGATATTTTGGCGGTTATTTCAAGGATTTTAATTGCCGGGGCTGAATCATACCACATCCAATGGCTATTAATACCGCGATCCCTCCACTTCCAATAAACCTCCATTCCCAGATAACACCCGAAAATGTGTAGAATTTCCACGACACCATAATAACCAATAAAGTATAAACCAATACGCTCAAAGCTAATTTTTTATTAAGTTTAAAATTAAATAATGTTCTGATCAACATCATTTGCGAAAGCAATACAAAACTTTGGGTAATAATTGTAGCAACGGCAGCGCCCAGCGCTCCATCCCGATTAATTAAAAAGAAATTTAAAATGATATTAATAAAAATTCCAACCACAAAAATTCCATTCATTTGTTTTAACTGGCCTTCTGCGGTAATTAATGTACTCGAAATATAAATACCACTGACAGCAACGTAAGTCAACATCAGTGATCCCAGTACCGTCCCCCAATACGGGGTAGCTTCTACATACAAAAGGGAGGATATTTCATTACGAAAAAACCAAACATTGGCCGCTACAGCAATAGAAATGGACCAAATAAGTAAAAAGCTTAATTTAAATAACGGCTTGATAGGTTCGCCCAATTTTAACATCCGAGAAAACATGGGCAAAAGTAGACTTGCAAATAAGAAACCAGTCATATTTACCGCATCCAATAATCGGTAGCCCGATGCGTAAATACCCGCTTCGGAACGACCGTCGGGAAGCATTCGTTCAATCATCACCCCGTCAATCTTGGTATAAAAAGTCATCAAAAATACTACCAAAGCGTAAGGATAACTCTCCCGTAAAATAATCCGTAAATAAAGTGGATTATAACGCCATTTAATCTTCGGCAAATGCTTACGTACGATGAAATACGCAGTAAGTGTTGCCGTCAGCAAAGCCCCCATTTGTGCGTAGATAAACCATTCAATCCGAAAATTCTCTTTGAAGGCTGGCACGTAAAGTAAGGTTCCACAGACCAAAATCATTAGTAACTTTTCCATCGCTGATAAAAGACTATCCGTACGGTAAAAGCCCAGTCCAGATACGTTGGAACGCATATAAAATAGTAAACTAATCAGAATCTGATTGATACCTATCGCAAAAATCATGGGAAAAATGGACCATTCATATTGTAGCAACCAGGCAGCAGGAAAGATCACCAACAGATATAGCGCAGCCAAAATGGCTTTAAGCATCAAAATATTTGGAAAGTACTTCCCCAAGAGGTTCCGGTGTTGAGCTATATTTTTATTGTTATAGCTCTGAATTCCAAAATCACTGATGATTTGCAGTAGAAAAGTGAAATTAATGATCGCAAAATAGAGACCGTAGGCTTCTTTGCCTACTGTATTTTGTACAACCATATCAATCCCAAATAAATAGAATGGCTTGATCAACACGTTGATGCCAATCAGAAAAAGCACATTAATCAGGAAAGTCCGGTTCAAGGTAAATAAGGATTGATAGGCTACAAAGATAGAGCAGTGAAGTGTAAGTGCATGATCGAATTAATCTATAATTTCGTTCAAGTACTTATCAAAACTAAACATTTTTTAGTTTTCACTTCACTGCTATCTGATCGCGGTGGTACTTAATGCCACCTACAATTGGTTTTGGGACAGCCTCCTGAGTGTTGGTACACTCGATAACTGATAATATTTAACTGAATACTAAATATCTAGTAATTCTGTCTATCGTCGGTTTTTATTTCTTTTGGGACGTTCGGGTGCAACTGCGTGTCGCGCTTCTGTACTGACGGCCGGCATAGGCTCTCTCTGGCCTGACATTGGTGTTTTTTCGGTATTATTTCCATAATAATTTGGAACATAATCATCCGGCAGTTCAAACGCAGCAGGGACCTCTACCTGACTGCTTGTAGCAGTATTTGGGATTACCGAACCACTATCATACGCAGCCAACCCACTTTCTACATTAATATCCTGCTGTATCCGATCGTATTGATACAATTGATAGCTTTCTATTTTTTCAATCAGCTTTTCAGCGTATTGACGATCCGTAGCGTATCCGGCAGCTTTTAGTCCTTTTGCCCAACCTTTATAATCGGTGCTGGAGAGATTAAATAAATTTGCGTAGCGAGTCCCTTCCAGTAAAAAATTTGAATGATCTACGTAGGATTCCTCCACAGATGCGTATTTGCGAAAACAAGAAGCAATGAGTTTTCCATCTTTATAATCATCATCTTCCTGATAGATGGTCGCACCGTTCCAGTTATTATTACATTTTATACCAAAATAATTATTACCCTCTACTGCGAGCGAACCATTACCCCAGGAGGATTCGACGATGGCTTGCGCCAAAGTAATACTCGCAGGAATACCCGTGCGCCACATTTCTCTGACCGCCATCTCACTTTGTCGCTCAATAAAAGCAAGGGTAGCATTTTCATTATTAAAATCGGGATTGGAAAAGCCAAAAAGGCTCAAAAAGCACAGCGATAGTACACTGACGATGCGTTTCAACATAGCAGGTGATTTAATGGGTTAATAATTAGCCCAGGCACTTACTACGGAGTTTTCTCACAGCTCGTCAAGTAAGTAGGCGACGTTTGTATTATACTTTTTCATATGTAAAAATCGCGCCAAATTTTACGGGGAATTAGTAAAATGGGTATAGATTTTCTTTATAGTGGCAATATATTTGGGTAAATCATCTATAAGAACCACGAAATAGTTTAATACTATCCACACAGATAAATCTATGTCTTGATTAAACAACTAGTTATCGGATATTTTTTATTTGCGCAGATTTGCCGTATTTTTGCACCTGAAAAGCAAGACGAAGCATCTTTTTACTATCAAGTACTTAGCTGGTTACCAAATCAGTTTATTTGCTAACACTAAATTTTTTACCATGAGTGAGAAAGCAGTAAAAACACGTTATACGGATAGCGAATTAGAGGAATTTGAGTTGCTGATCGATGAAAAGCTATCGGAAGCTAGAAAGCAATTGGATTTTTATGTTCAGCAGTTATCGGATAGCTCTGATAATGCAGATTCGAAGTCCAAAGGTTTGGATGACAGTATTGGCTCGGTGGAGAATGAGCAGATTAGTACGCTAGCCAGCCGAATGCGTAAACACATTCAGCATTTGGAAAACGCAAAACTGCGGATTCAAAACAAAGTTTACGGAATTTGCCGGGAAACTGGAAAATTAATCTCAAAAGAACGACTCAGAGCAGTGCCACACGCTACGCTGAGCATTGATGCCAAGAATAAGAGATAGGCTTTTCTGAGTACAGTTCATTACCCATAGCGTTCATTGAACCGAATGGTGATTATGGTATCAGCTGTAATCACCATTTTTTTGACTATTTAGCTCCGGATTATTGGATATTTTTAGATCTAAAAAATAACTAATTTCTGATTTCAGACGTTTAGTAAATGGCTACTTTAGCCTATCAAATTGTGTATCCTTGCCAAAAAATTAAAATTTTGAGTAGATCAACTAAAGTTCTTTCCGTTATTTTGTTTGTTCTGATTGTTGATCAGGCGCTAAAGATTTGGGTTAAGACGAATATGGTGTATGGAGAAGAAATTCCGATGATTAGCGACTGGGCCATTCTACATTTTGTAGAAAATCCGGGGATGGCATTCGGGATTCAGTTTGGTGGCGAGTGGGGAAAACTAGGGCTTAGTATTTTTAGAATTATCGCCGTTGTTTTTCTCTCCTTTTATCTTCGAATGCTTATTAAATCAAAAGTCCCTTTGGGTTTTTTGATTAGTGCTGGGCTTATCCTGGCGGGAGCGATCGGTAATATTATTGATAGTGCCTTTTATGGGCTGTTATTTTCCGAGTCTACCCGCTATGCAGTGGCGGAATTTCTACCCGCAGGTGGTGGTTACCAAAGTTTTCTCCACGGAAAAGTTGTTGATATGTTCTATTTTCCGTTATACAAAGGATATTTACCCGATTCGTTTCCACATTGGGGAGGACAAGAATTTGAATTTTTCCGGCCCGTTTTTAACGTAGCAGATATGTCGATTACCATAGGCGTGGCCAGCATTATATTGTTTTATCGTGGGGTATTTAATTCCGAAGCGCTGAATCCACCTGACCCCAAGGCGGCAACGGCTGCGGCCGCTGTAGCGACTACCAGTGAGACTGCTGAGACGACTAGCGAATCTACAGAAAGTGGTTCGGAGAGTGAAAAGGAGCCTACGGAGTAAATTCAATAGCAATTTCAAAAAAGCCTTCTTCCCCCCAGCTAATAAAAAAATTTTACCACGAAAAAAGGCAGTGACGATTTCGTCACTGCCTTTTTTATTTTTACTTGTTTACTTATTACTCTTCGTCCAAAAAGTTGTTAACCGCTAACAAGACCTTTGAAACTTTGGTGTAGTCAATTTTATAGTGTATAAATTTTCCTTCCCGCTCGGTGAGCACGATACCTGCATTGCGAAGAATACGCAGATGCTGGGAAGTAATGGACTGTTCCAGTTTGAGGGTGTTGTAAATCTTGTTTACATTAATGGAGTCGTGGCGATCAATAAACTCAAGAATTTTCATTCTGAGGGGATGCGTCAATGCGCGTAAAATTTCGGATGACTCGGAGAGTGTTTCACTTTTA
>CALLLR010000057.1 GCA_938008185.1 uncultured Saprospiraceae bacterium | reverse complement strand
ATACGATAAACCACATGATTTGACGCTTACGCTTTCTTATGAAATTAAAAAGCGCCTAAGTGCTTCCGCTAACTTTGTGTACTCTTCTGGCAGTGCAGTGACATTCCCAACAGGTAAATATAGTTTTCAAGGAACCGTTATTCCAGTTTATTCAGAACGAAATGGTGAGCGTTTGCCTGATTATCACAGATTGGACTGTTCAGTTACTTGGAAAAATCGAACGCATAAAAAAGACAAGCCTGAAAAGTTAAAACGATTTCAGTCAGAGTGGGTATTGAGTCTGTATAATGTCTACAATAGAAAAAATGCTTTTGCTATAAATTTCAGACAAGAAGAAGGTGGCAATGCTACCTATGCTGAAAAATCTGCTATTTTTTCAATTGTTCCATCTTTTACCTACAATGTCAAGTTTTAAGTATAAAATTTAAAAAATAATAATAAAATGAAAATATCAAAATTAATACTATTCCTTTCTCTTTCTTTTCTATTTGCAGGTTGCTTTAAAGAAGAAATAGAATTGGATTTGAATCAAGGGGGCAATGTAAAGATGGCTGTGGAAGCATGGATTACTGATCTGGATGAAATGCAGACCATTACTTTGTCAAAGACTTCTGATTACTTTGCTGACTTTGAGCAAACTGGGATAACTGATGCATCTGTTGAAATTAGTTATGATGATTCAACAATTGCTTTTGCTCATTCGGAGAATGGAGTTTATGAAGCCCCCAATAACTGGAGAGCCGAGCCGAACAAAGAATACACTATAAAAATTGATTATGATGGGCAAACATATTCGGCATCCTCCTTTATGGATGAAATGCCTGACTTAGAAAATGTTTATGCTGAAATGTTTGATGTTGTCAACGATACAGCTCTATATGCGATATTGTTTAGCTTTGCGGAAACTCCAGGTGAGGGGAATGGTTATTACGGAGTTGATTACAGGAAAGGTGATCCAGAATGGAGTTTAACAACTGGAGGATTTACCAACGATGATTATTTTGATGGTATTTATATTGAAGATGCATCTGTATCTTTTGAAGATTATTATTTGGGAGAAACAGTTGTTCTGGAAACTTTTTCTATCGGCCTTGAATCTTCTAATTTTTTGTTTGACATTCAAACTGAAGTCTACCGTGAGGGCTTGTTTGACCCTCCTCCAGTAAACATCCGAAGCAATATTTCAAATGGTGCATTGGGTTATTTCATTGCTTCAGGCGCGAAGAGAGTAGAAGTCGTAATTGAATAATGAGTTGTGAATATTGAGTTGTGAATGATGAGTTGGCCAGGTGTTATTAAGGTGCCAGTGACCATTAAAAGCAGTAGCTTATAGGATGATCGCTTAGGACGATTGGTTAGGATGATCGGTTGAATTAAAGGGATGCTGGTATACTAAAGGTTAGTTTGGCCATTTGCTGATAAAAATAATTAGGTTTCTTGTTAAAATTCTGAAAAAGATTAACTTTACCCGCAGCTATTTTGAGCCTAAGTTTTAAATGTTAAAATGATTCTTTTTTGGCTTAATTTTGCAGGCTCAAACTGGCTTAGAAAGGCTATTAATCCAGCACAATCCATTTATTTTAAAATAAAATTAAAGTAATGAATATCAGTGAATTAACCAAAGAAGAACAAGGTGTACAAGAAGATTTTCTTCCTTTAAACGGAACAGATCACATAGAATTCTATTGTGGCAACGCAAAGCAATCCGCCTATTTCTATCAAGCAGCATTTGGATTCGAATTGGTTGCTTATGCAGGTCCAGAGACGGGCAGTCGAGAAAAAGCTTCCTATGTCCTTCAACAAGACAAAGTAAGATTTGTATTGACCACTGCAATGGATCCAGAGCATGAAATTTCACAACATGTCAAAAAACATGGTGATGGTGTGAGGGTTTTGGCTCTTTGGGTTGATGATGCTTATAAGTCTTTTGAAGAAACTGTTAAAAGGGGAGCTACCCCAGTAATGGAGCCACAAACTTTAACAGATGATTTTGGTGAAGTTCGAGTTTCAGCGATAAAAACCTATGGAGATACCATCCACAAATTTGTAGAAAGAAAAAATTACAAAGGTGCTTTCATGCCAGGCTTCGAACCAGCTAATTCAAATTTTGAAATTGTTCCTGTTGGCTTGAAATACGTTGACCATTGTGTTGGAAATGTTGAGCTTGGTAAAATGAATGATTGGGTCAAGTTCTATGAAGATGTAATGGGATTCAAGCTGTTGATTACTTTTGATGACAGCGATATTTCAACGGAATATACAGCATTGATGTCCAAAGTGGTTTCCAATGGAAATGGCTATGTGAAATTCCCAATAAATGAACCAGCTGATGGTAAAAGGAAATCTCAAATTGAAGAGTACATTGAATTTTACAAAACAGGTGGCGTTCAGCACATTGCAATCGCTACAGATGACATAGTTAAAACCATTCGAGATCTTAGAAAAAGAGGCGTTGAGTTTTTATATGTTCCCGATAATTATTATGATGATCTTTTGGATCGTGTAGGAGAGATTCAGGAAGATATTGTAAAACTGAAGGAAATGAACATTTTGGTAGACCGCGATGACGAGGGTTATTTACTCCAGATATTTACCAAGCCTGTGCAAGATCGACCGACGGTCTTTTTTGAAATTATCCAAAGAAGAGGAGCTAAGTCATTTGGAAAAGGAAACTTCAAAGCTTTGTTTGAGGCTATTGAAAGAGAGCAAGAAAGAAGAGGCAATTTGTGATTGCTCAGGCACTTAGCCTTTGGCTATTGGCCTTTTGCATTGCATGAACAATTGAAAATATTGGGGGGTAGAATTTTGGTCTTAGTAAAAGATTTAAAACTCTGCCCCCTTTTCTTTTTTATCAATATACCTGCTTATATTTGGTAGAACAGACTAATAGACATTTCTGCTTCTAGATGGAAGAATCGAATATAAATACAAATGAAAATAGTGAGGACTTTATTGCCCAAAGTCAGGATACTGATTCACGCAGTTGGTTAAAAAACCTCGAACGTCAAAGTTGGGAAGCGGAACTGCTCATTTCTGGTTTTTCTATTCTTGGAACATTGCAACTTCCAAATCAAATAGGAAAGCTTTCTAATTACTTAATGATCAACAGTACAGAAAGCTACGCTCACACATACAACTATCTTTTTATCTATTTGTATTATGCAGTTTTTGCCTTGATAATAATTTTCATTACTCATTTTGTCATGAGAACTATTTGGATAGGATTGCTTGGCTTAAACTCGGTTTTTCCAGATGGGATCCAAGTGAAAAAAGTGTCTATTTACAGCGCGAGGTATATTCGAAAAGTAAAAGATGAATTGGGTGAATTGGATGATTTTAATGTGAAATTGGATAATCTTTGCAGTGTGATGTTTGCCGTGGCCACCAATTTTGCCATGGTGTTTATTGCAATTTCTTTGAACATTGTAATTTTTTTATTCATCATTTACCTCTTAACCTTTATCCCAATTTTTGAGGACCAAGAGATTCCTTTGATTTTGTTTTTTGCTGTAATATATTTTCTGCCAAGTATATTGATGTCAGTTTTGGCCAAACCGCTTCAAAAATATCATAAGTTAGAAGATCTGTTTTATACAGGTTTGAGTCTGTATTCCAAGTCTATTCTACTAATCTTTTTTCTACCTACAACTTTTATTACAACCATATTTCAGACGAATCTAAATGGTAAGAAACATCTTGCAGGAGCAATTTTGATGGGATTTGTCATTTTGATTCCAAGTGCAATTTCTATGAAAAATAATGTGGGCTTAGATTATTTAGATCCTCGAGAATATTTTACATTTAATGCTATTGAAAGCTCAGTTTTTCCTTATAATTACGAAAACCTAATCCCAGAAGATGCTCCAATATTTACTCCCATCATCCAATCTGATTTAATTGAAGATGAATATTTGAAGTTGTTCATTCCCATTTTGGAAAGAGAAAACAAGGTGATGAAAAACCTTTATGGAGAATATAGCAAAGACGAGGAATTGAGCAAACTGGTTAACAAGAATGGAAAACTTGAATTTGCATTGGATAGATTTGCAAAGTTTCATGAGATTTCAATTGACGGAAACATAGTTAAAAATATAGAGTTTCTTGAATATATCCATCCGCACAACTCAGGGAAAGGAATGGGAACAATTGTTTCAATCAAGCATCTTGAATCAGGAAAACATCTTTTGAAAATAGTCAAACAATACCAAAATGCTGAAGGAGATTTTAAGACTGTCTTGATTCCATTTTTTATTCCGTAAATTAGTGTCAATCTGAGTTTGCTTGTTTACTATTGAAATGAATAAATAGGATGTTAAACCTATTGTAAAATGTATACAGTTATGAAAAAAATAATATTATTCTTTTGTTTTCTTTTTACGGGATATATTGCTGATGCTCAAGAAACAAATGACACTTTGGAGGTCAAAAAGGTTAAGACGCTTGAGGTAATCAATGAAAAATTGAATGAACTTGAAAAGCAAAGAGGTCTGGAGCCACTTACAACTAGTAAATACGGCAAGATCGTTGAATCCAATGACTCCGTTGAAATAACACGGGTTCGGTCCCTTGATTTGATCATGGAACGATTGGACAGATTAGAACAAGCGCAAGGAATCAAAGCGCCGCCACCACCACCGAAGCCTAGTAGAACTGTTAAGACAATGGGAGCATCCAATGTTGAAACAAATGAGCCTAGCAATAAGCCAGTAGTTGAGCCAGCAGTTCAGCCAGCAATTCAACCAGCAATTCAACCAGCAATTCAGTCGGCGGTTGAACCGACAAAAGATGAGGTCGATGCGAGAGGATATACAGTGAAAGTTGGAGATGATTTTCCGGACTTTGAGATTACTTTGGATGATGGAAGTATCATGAAAAAACAGGATTTTGAAGGCAAAGTTGTGATGCTTCAATTTACCGCTTCTTGGTGTGGAGTTTGCAGAAAAGAAATGCCATTGATTGAAGAGGAGATTTGGAGCAAATTGAAAGAGCGGGATGACTTTGTTTTATTGGGAGTTGACAGAGACGAGCCCCTAGAAAAAGTATTGGAGTTTAAGGGGCAGACGGGAGTAACTTATCCTTTGGCATTGGATCCAGGCGCTGACATTTTTGGCTTGTTCGCATCCAAAAGAAGTGGCGTAACAAGAAACGTGATCGTCGATCAAAACGGCAAGATAGTTTTCTTGACCAGATTGTTTGAACGTGGAGAGTTTGATGAAATGAAAGAAAAAATATTTGAATTGTTAAAATGAGCAAACTATGTGATTCTCACAAATTGAAATCATAAAAAAAGGCTATGTGTTCTATGTGAACTATGTGTTTCAAAAAATCAACGATTGAGCAGCATGGAGAATTAAAAGTCCAGAAATTGAAATCATAAAAAAAGACTATGTGTTCTATGTGAACTATGTGTTTCAAAAAAACAAACAATGAATGTCCCTAAAATTATCCATTGGATTGCCACCTTTGTCATGTGTGGAATGTTTGCTTTCTCGGCATGGATGTATTTCACGAAATATGAAATGGTTCAAGGCTTTTATGATCACTTGGGTTTCCCAGGTTGGATGATTTATCCCTTAGCGACTGCAAAAGTTCTCGGCATAATCGCTATTTTGACCTCAAAAGTTAAGGTGCTCAAAGAATGGGCTTATGCAGGATTTTTCTTTGATGGGGTAATGGCATTTAGTGGGCATTATATGGTCGGAGACGGAGTTGCTTCAATGGCGCTTTTTGCGATTGTAATGACAATCGGATCGCGTATCATGTGGGAGTTGTTAGAAAGACAGAAGAAGATGGAAGTAGCGGTGTAATGTTGGGCCCATTACTGAAATGAAAGAAATTTTTTTACCGAGGAATGGAATTAAATTCAGCACTTTTTTACTAAGTCACCATTTGTTAACAAAACGGTCGAGGACATTATTAATTCATCAATCCGCACATCTACTAATCCGCATATCAAGAAATTCACTAATCTAACAATCCATCCAATCCCTCCAGTAAAATCCCGCAAGCCTTTTCAATTTCTGCTTCCGTAATAATCAGCGGCGGAGCAATTCTAATCGAACGATCATTAAATAAAAACCAATCCGTAATCAATCCTTTTTCCAAACAAACTTTAATCACTTCTTGGACTTTTTCAAAACTATCCAGTTCTACGGCCAACCATAATCCGGCGCTACGAACCTGACGAATTTCGGGATGCACCAGTTTTTCTAAAAAGAGTTTTTCCTTCTTTTTTACCGAACCAATGATACCGGAAGATTTAATAAACTTTAAAGTTGCTAGTGCCGCGGCACAACTCACCGGATGTCCGCCAAAAGTGGTGATATGACCCAATAGTGGATTGTTAGAAAAAACTTTCATTACCTCCTGATTGGCCACAAATGCACCGATCGGCATCCCGCCGCCCATTCCTTTTGCCAGTAATAAAATATCGGGAACCACCCCGTACTGTTCAAAAGCAAAAAAGCTCCCCGTCCGTCCGTAGCCAGCCTGTATTTCGTCGAAAATAAGTAGCGTACCCGTTTCCGTGCAACGATTCCTTAATTTTGTAAGATAATTGTTGATTGGCTTTCGAATACCCCATTCTGCCTGCACCGTCTCCACGATCACGGCGGCAATTTTATCAGTAATTTTATGTAAACAAAAATCACAATTAAAGTCAATATGGCTGATACCCGGAAGCAAAGGACGGTAAGGTCTGGTAAAATAGTCATCACTCATCAAACTTGCTGCACCCTGCGTACTACCGTGGTAAGCTTTGTAGCAAGAAATAATTTCAGCTCGACCAGTATAGCGTTTGGCTAGTTTCATGGCACCTTCCGTCGCTTCCGTTCCAGAGTTGACCAGATACACGCTGTCTAATGAGTCGGGTAATAACTCCGTCAAAGCTTTGGCTAAATTTACCTGCGGACTTAACAGATATTCCCCATAAACCATCGTATGCAAATATCGCTCGCTTTGTCTTCGGATGGCCGTCACGACTGCCGGATGACAATGTCCCAACGCACTAACACCAATTCCGGCAATTAGGTCCAGATATGGTTTTCCTTGCGGATCGTACAGATAAATACCTGCTCCTCGTTCAATTTCTAATAACATCGGAAATTCACTGGTCTGGGCCAAATGACTAAGAAATACTTGCCTTAAATTGGGCATATAAATTTTTTTGTGTGAAATACGAAAATACTTTATTCTCAACTGTAAAGTTTAGGAAAGGAATGCGGTACAAAAATTGCACATTTACTAACAACTTCAGCAAGAATACCATCATTTCGGAGGTAAATCCCAAAAAAACTAATGTCGGTCAGTGTCAAAAAACTCAAATTGATTAGGTAAATATGTAATTTTATACGGACCTTACGTTATAGGATTATCAAACTCCAAGTCACTTTTTGCTGCCATTCCCCGGATTTTTTGAAATTAAACAAGGAAATTCGGCAGATTCATAGGATTTTAAATACAAAAGGTAGTCAGTCGTAATTCATGAGATATTTACTCATTTTTGTCATCCTTATCACTATTTCTTTCTTTTCCTGCAATCAGGTGACGGAAAGAATGCCTGATTTTTCGGTGCACGGGGTAGATGTCTCTCATTATCAATCTCATATTAACTGGTATCAAGTAGCTTCGGAAGGCATCAGCTTCGGATTTGTGAAGGCGACCGAAGGAGAAACAATTAAGGATTCTCTTTTTTGTCAAAACTGGACTGAAATGGAAAACGCAGGCATCATCCGTGGAGCGTATCATTTTTTCCGACCTGGAACCTCGGCCATTGCACAAGCCCAACGTTTTATCGAAATGGTAGATCTTCAATGTGGGGACTTGCCGCCAGTACTGGACGTAGAAGTACTAGATGATGTAAATGAAGATATCATGGTCGCCCGATTAAAAATTTGGTTAGAAATGGTCGAAGAGGCCTTCGGTGTTCGACCAATTATTTACACCAATATGAAATACTATAACCAATATCTGGCGGACCATTTTGCGGACCATACTCTATGGATTGCTCGTTACAACCCTAAGAAAATGCCTGCTTTATCAGCAGATAAAGACTGGGATTTTTGGCAATATGGTAATAAAGGAAGTATCGCAGGGATCAATGGCCACGTCGACCTAAATGTTTTTCAAGGTTCACATACTGATCTATTATCCATCACCATTTCTCCATTTTCCAGTCCGGCAACCGCCGGGAGGTAAATTAAGACAAAGAAATACAGCACTCAAAATTGTTAGATTTTTGTTAAATTTTCCTCTTCTAGCCTTAGCCGACCATCTATCTGCTCCACTTATTAGCAGGTATCTCAAAATATCATTATTTTAGAACTTTAAAATAAATTTTGCCGTAGGTCAGTCTATCAAGTTTTGGCAAAAAAGTATAAAACTAATCCATCATGAAGCAACTCATTTTTTTTAGCCTCCTCGTTTTATTCGCAGCCACTTCTGTACAAGCCGGTGGGATCGATTTTTTTCAGGGAACCTGGGAAGAGGCCCTGGAAAAAGCAAAGAAAGAAGATAAATTGATTTTTGTGGATGCCTACACCACCTGGTGTGGGCCGTGTAAGCGGATGTCCAAGCAGGTATTTACGCAGGATGCAGTAGGTGATTTTTACAATAAAAACTTCATTGCGATGAAGATCGATATGGAAAAATTACCCGGTAAGAAATTTCAAAAAAAATATCCTGTATCAGCTTTTCCAACCTTATATTATATTGACGGAGACGGAAAAGTAGCCCACGTGACCAAAGGTGGTAAAAACCCCGAACAATTTATCCAGTTGGGACAAATGGCGATGAAGAAAAACGACAAGAGTGGAGACTACGAAGCAGAATACAACGAAGGAAAAAGAGATTATGACCTGGTTTATAATTACGTCAAAGCGCTCAATAAAGCCGGAAAACCGAGCCTTAAAATTGCCAATGACTATCTTAAATCACAAAAAGATTTAAAGACCGAAGAAAATCTGAGGTTTATTCTGGAAGCCACCACGGAAGCAGATTCCCGCATCTTCGATTTATTGACTCAACATAAGGCCGCGATTGTAGCCCTGACCTCTGAGGCAGCAGTCAACGACCGGATTGAGGCGGCCTGTATCAGAACGGCTGACAAAGCAATTGAATACAAATATTATGACTTGATCACGGAGGCAACCACCAAACTAAGGGTAAACGAACCTGAAAAGGCGGATGCCTTTGAACAAACTCATGCAATGCGGTATTACGCTGCTGATCAAGAACCAGCCGCTTATCTCAAGTCAGCGGATGTCCTGGCAAAAATTTATAAGAAAGACCCCGAAAAATTGCACAAATTAGCGATAACGGTGGCAAGACAATACGAAAAGAATCCACAAGCACTCAAACAGGCCGAAAAATATGCTAAATCTGCTGCCAGTAGTGGCACCGATATTGCCTATTATTTTACGCAGGCTCAGCTTTTAAAGAAATTGGGCAAATCTAAAGACGCGATCAAAGTGGCGGAGAAGGCTAAAAAAATGTCAAAAGGAGATGCTGCGCAAGAAAAAGCAGCGGAGCAGTTGATCCAGTCTTTGGGTAAATAAGTAAGTGGGCAAACCTGCCTTTTTAGAAACAAAGGTAGATTTATTCAAGTGTTTAGCAGTTATTTACACAATCAAACGAACATGAAAAAATTAAATCTTCTGGCTTTATTATGCCTGATAACTTGTAGTCTGATGGCGCAAGGTAGTGAGGGTATTATATTTAAAAAAGACGACTGGTCTTCTATTCTGGCCCAGGCCAAAGCGGAGAATAAATTAATTTTTGTGGATGCTTACACCACCTGGTGCGGTCCTTGTAAAAAAATGGACCGAGACGTTTTTCCTCAGATGGAAGTGGGTAGTTTCTACAACGCCATGTTTATCAACGTAAAAATGGATATGGAAAAAGGGCAGGGAATAAAGCTGGCCAGAGATTATAATGTCAACGCTTTTCCTACTTTTTTATTCATTAATGGTGATGGAAAAATTATGCATCGTACCGCAGGGTTTCACGATGTCAACCAGTTTATTGCCCTCGGTAACGAAGCGGTAGATCCGGCGGGCCGACTGTTCTCGTTTGAAAAACAATATCAGGACGGAGATCGTAGTCCTGAATTTCTAAAAAAATATACCAGAATTCGTTACGATATTGCGGACGGTAGCCACGATGATATTGCCCTTGAATATTTAAAGACTCAGGAAGATTGGGGTGCCGAAGAAAATCGGACTTTTCTTTTTACTAACATTGTAGATGCTAATTCTGAATTATTTGATTACTTGCTAGATAACAAAGACTCCTTTGCTGCTATGTATGGACAAAATGCGGTGATGGCTAAAGTCCAGGAAGTGATTTACGCGTCAATCGAAGATACAAAAGATGATAGCAGCCTGGCACAGATCGAGCGATTATTTAAAAAGGCTTACCCAGATAGAGCAGAACAAATGACCGCGCGTTTTTCCATGACATACTATCGACAGGCGGGAGATCGTGAAAAATATATGGATGCGGCAACAGCTTATTATAAAAAACATCAAGCGGATGATCAGGCCGAACTAAATGAAGTTGCCTGGACTTTCTTTCGAATAACAAAAGATAAAGACAGGCTGAAGCAGGCGGTAAAATTCGCAAAAAAATCAATCAAGCTGGACAGGAATTATTATAATAACGATACGATGGCGCATTTATATCACGCCCTTGGTAAGAAGCGGAAAGCCATAAAGGTGGCCAATAAAGCGATTGCTATTGCTGAAAAAGAGTCGATTGATTATGCGCCAACAAAAGAATTACTAGAACAGATTAACAATCCAAAGCCAATCAAAAATTAACCTATAAATCAATTTCTATTAATACCGGGCAGTGATCAGAATGTACCGCATCGCCTAATTGCCGAGCCGACTTCAGCTGACTTTTCAGATTGTTTGTAACGCACTGATAGTCAATCCGCCAACCTTTATTTTTTGCACGACAGTTAAAGCGATAAGTCCACCAACTAAACTCCTGTGTTTCAGGATGTAAACTCCTGAAACTATCCGTAAACCCACTTTCCAGCCATTTGGTCATCCAGGCCCGTTCTTCGGGTAGAAAACCGGAAGAATTTTTATTTCCTTTTGGATTGTGAATATCAATATCGTTATGGGCAATATTGTAATCACCGACGACAATTAATTTTGGTCGTTTCTTTTTAAGTTTATTTACCCACGGGAAAAAATCATCCAGAAATTCGTATTTAAAACCCTGTCGTTCTTCGCCACTTGATCCCGAAGGGAAATAACAATTCAGTAAAGTAGTATCACCAAAGTCAGTTCTTAGTACGCGACCTTCACAATCATATTTTTCCATCCCGGTACCGGCAACAATATGGTCTGGTTTTATTTTCGAAAAAGTAGCGACACTACTATATCCTTTTTTTTGGGCACTGTGCCAGCAGTGGTGGTAGCCCATTGCTTCGAGTTCTTCGATGGGGCCCTGGTCGGGCTGGCATTTGGTTTCCTGCAAACAAACGATATCGTACTGTCCCTCTTTCATCCAGTCCAATAATCCCTTTTTGACCGCGGCGCGAATACCGTTTACATTATAACTAATAATGGATTTTGTCATGTTTAAATTTAAATTTTCTCAAAAAAGATAGTACGGTTTCAAGATATATTCCTAATTTTGCGATTGTCCCAAGCCGCATTAGAAAATACCTAGTACAGCTTTTGTAACACACCCGTCCCATTTAAGCATTCATAATGTTTAAACGGGATTTTTTTGATATTACAACATGCTAAGCCCAGACCTTACAACCCTCCGTACAGTTTTTACAAATATCAATCTGATCCCGTCCTTTTAAAAGTTTTGCTCTAAAGTTCTGATAAGTGGGTCCTTGCCAGACTTCTTTAAAAGATCCTTTTTTTAAATCCCCCAAGCGGTGGGTAGCATCTTTGTCAAAACAACAAGGAACGACCAAGCCATCCCAGGTAATGACACAGGCGTGCCACAACTTCCAGCAGTGATCGAGTAATTCGTTTTTCACTTCATAAGTGCCATCAGTAGTTTGTCGGTACCGGGCATATTTATCGATGGTAGGAATCAGGTCATTACCATGTTCATAATCATAAACCTGAGCCGTCTTTAATTTCACCTCGTCAACACCAACTTCTTCGGCCAGTTTATAAATTTCTGGAATCTGATGTTCATTTGGTTTCACCACTAAAAACTGAAAGATAATGTGTGGGGTTTTAGAATTTAATTTCTTTTTCCACTTGACCACGTTACGTGCCCCCTTTAAGACGTTTTCCAGCTTACCTTCTTTTCGATAATTTTCGTAAACCTCCTGTGTCGTTCCGTCTACAGAAATAATCAGTCGATTCAAGCCAGACTCAATCGTTTTACGCGCATTTTCATCATTGAGAAAATGAGCATTGGTAGAAGTGATGGTATAAATTCCTCTGTCGTCAGCGTACTTTACCATTTCCAAAAATTTTGGATTGATGTAAGGCTCCCCCTGAAAATAGAAAATCAGATATAGTAATTCTTTGTGTAGTTCATCGATGGTATCTCTGAAAAAATCTTCTTTTAGGTTTCCCGTAGGTCGGCTAAAAGCGCGTAATCCGCTGGGACACTCAGGGCACCGCAGATTACATGCGGTTGTGGGCTCCATACTGATGGTCATCGGCATGCCCCATTGGATAGGCTTACGCGTCCATTTGGTCACGTAGAAGGAGACAAAGACCTTGGTGATGTTCCAAAGTCGTCGGATCGTCAGCTTACGCAAAAAAGCCATTGTATCGTCGAAGTAGATATTCATGATAAAACAAAATTAAGCAAAAAGGAGGAAGGTAATTGGTTGAAGGGAATGCTTATTTTGATTGAACACTCAAAAACTAAACAGAGTTGTGAGATGGATGAAAATTATGTATAATAGTACATCTTGCTGGATATTTCCCGCTTTGAGGTCATTCAATTAAGCCACAACAGGGAGTCTTGCTTAAAATTTTAGGCTAAAAAATAATCTTCAACCATCAATCCTTAAAACTCCTCTTTTTCTTCACACAACGCCTGTCGGATTCCCGTTGCTTTAAGTAAACACTCTGCGTATTCCAGCTTTGGAACAGAATCGTTTACAATAGCACCGCCCACCTGAAAAGAAAGATAATGTCTGGTAGCATCATACAATATACTTCGAATCACTACATTGAAATCAAAATCTCCTTCGGGGGTAATATAACCGACCGCCCCTGAATAAAGCCCCCGTTTGGACTGTTCGTACTGTTCGATCAATTTCATACTTCGAATTTTAGGTGCTCCGGTCATCGACCCCATGGGAAAAGCATTTTTAAGTGCATCTACAAAGTCAGCCGACGGAGATAAAGTGCCCGTAACGGTAGAAATCAGATGGTTGACCTGCGCAAAAGGATAGGTGCCAAATAACTCCTTTACCTGTACCGAACCAGGGATACAGGTTCGAGAAAGGTCATTCCTGACTAAGTCTACAATCATCACATTTTCGGAGCGGTCCTTTTTGCTATGCAATAATTGTTGCGTCAATTTTTTATTTTCGGAAGTAGTCTTTCCCCGTTTGATGGTTCCTTTGATGGGTTGTGAAATAAGTTGTTGTCCTTCTTTTTTGAGAAAGCGTTCCGGGCTGGCGCAGAGCAAATATTTATCATTCAATCGGTAAAAAGCAGAAAAAGGGGCTTGACTGATTTTATTAAATTTGGCAAAAAGAGAAGCGGGATTGAGTTTGATTGCGTCGACGTAAAATTCCTGGCAGAAATTCATTTCATAAATATCACCCCGCAAAAGATGATCTTTTATTTTTATGATGGTTTTTAAATAATTCGCTTTACTAATTCTGGATTTTATTTGCGTAGGATCAATCGTTGGAGAATAGGGGAGGGGCGTATTGGGAATGGTTTGAATAGTTTTCCAGAGTTCCGTCGGTGATTCTTTGCAACTGCTTATTTCTATTTGGTTAGAAAAAATTTTTACTAAATAAGCAGGTTGAAAAAAATGCATTTCCGGCAATTGAATATAATCTGGATTTTTCGAACTGAGTTTTTCAGTCTTGTTTTTCAAATCATAACTTAAATAGCCAAACAGCCACCCGCCTGATTTTTTGTGGAAATCTCTCAATTGTTCGAAAGGATCGGTTTGACTAAGATTATAGGTGGATTGATTTTGCTGACCCACCGCGAGTAATCCTTCGTAAGTTCCATACAACGATTGGCCGTAATCATTGCTATCCAAATAGCAAACTGGATCAAAAGACTGTGCCCAGCGAAACAACTGTTGTTTAACCTTACTCAGAGAGGTTATTTTAAATATTTGTTTTTTTCGATCAATCGTTTCCTTCATCCTGAGAGTTTGTTGAAATTTTCATGATTATGCGAATTGCAGCTAATTAATGTAAGCTTCAACAAGATCTAAATGCTTTCTACTGTAAAACCTAACTTTTTCAGATCTTCGTAAAAATTGGGATAAGATTTTACTACGACCATCGGCTCTTCGATTTTTATATTTCCAAACATTGCAAGTGGCGCAAAAGCCATGGCCATTCGGTGGTCTTCATAGGTCGCGAATTGAGGTTGAGCGACCGTTGTTGCTTTTCCTTTCACCTGACAACTCACTCCCTGGCGGGCTTTTGTTTCCCAAAAATCAACCTTCACTTTTTTTAACTCATCTTGTAAAGCCTGGACTCGATCAGTTTCTTTTATTTTTAAGGTCCGAAGTCCGGTAAAATATCCATCAACTCCCAATCCACCACAGATCACCGCAAGGGTTTGAGCAATGTCTGGACAGTTTATAAAATTCCATTGAAACGAATCTACCGAAGAAGCCTTTCCTTTAGTTAGAATTATACCATCCGCTACGTATTCTGTATCCACCCCAAATTGAGTCATCATTTCTGCCAGTACCGAATCGCCTTGTAAACTATTTTCAAATAATCCCCCCAACCGAAGATTAAGATCGTTCGAAAAAGCGGCCAGGGCATAATAGTAAGATGCGGCCGACCAGTCTGCTTCAACCGTAAAATCTTTTGGTCGATAGGCTTGTTTTTCAATCCTTATCGTCGGCCCGACCCATTCTGCTTCTACTCCAAAACGTTTCATTAAACTTAACGTCATTTGAATATATGGACGCGAAACAATGGCTCCTTCCAAGTGTAAAGTCAAGCCATTTGGCAAAACGGGCGCAATCATCAAAAGTGCCGAAATAAACTGACTGCTAATATTAGCCGGAATTCGCAGCTCGTCCAAAGATCCAAAATTGCCCGAACCAATTGACAAAGGTGGGTAGCCGGGTTTTTCTAAAAAACGAATATCGGCACCTAGTTGATTTAAGGCTTCCACTAACACGCCCACTGGACGTTGCTTCATTCGTTCAGAACCGGTTAGTACCTGTATGCCTGGTTGCAAGGCAAGGTACGCCGTCATAAAACGGAAGGTTGTACCGGCTGCTCCCGCGTCGTAGGTACCTTCATTTAAGGTGAGAAGTTGCTGGAGTGTTTTAGTATCTTTGGAAGTAGAAAGACGGTCAATGGTAAAATTGTCTTCACACAAAGCATTGATCAGTAACACCCGATTGCTAATGCTTTTCGAGCCGTCCAGCGTAAGGTCTCCAACAATTGCCGGATCCGTTTTTTTTAGTTGATAGATCATAAATAAAATGTGAAATAAGTTAGCTGGTCAGGATTTAGGAATTAGCGTAAAATGCGATTAAATAGGACAAAAAGTGAGAAGTTAAAAATTAATTTTGTACGTCTGAAAATGATGTCACTTTAATTCTAAATCTTACTTCTAATCCCTAGTTTAAATTACCATTTGAATTGAATAATTTCTTCGAGATCTGGATGCAGACTTTTACCAACGGGACAACCGTGGGATGCTGCCTCTAGTAAGGTTTTTTCTTTTTTTGTATAGTTGTTTTCAGGCATTTGGATCGTTACCTCTAGGCGAATAATTCTTCGCGGATTACTGCCCATGATTTTATTCACTTCAGCAGTAGCTCCGGTCATGTCAATCCCTTTGTCCGCTGCCTTAATACCCATGATGGTCAAAATACAAGTACCTAACGAAGTTGCTAATAGATCAGTGGGCGAGAACGCTTCTCCCTTGCCACGATTATCTACAGGAGCATCTGTCAAAATTTCGTTACCGGATTGTAAGTGTACCGCAGTCGTTCTGAGGTTGTTTTGGTAAGTTATTTTACTAGTCATCTTTACTTTTATTTTTTCGATTGTCCGACTTGTTTTTATCAGCTTCGCGTTCCTGTTTTTCTTTTTCTCGTCGTTCTTGTCTTGCCTGATCAGATTTGTCGTAGGCAATAATAATTTCTTTCACCAACCGATGACGGACAACATCTTCGGCAGTTAGTTTTACAATACCAATACCTTTAACATTCGTAAGAATATTCATGGCATGGCGGAGTCCTGACTTTTGGTTATACGGTAAATCAATTTGAGAAAGATCACCGGTGATAATACACTTGGCGGAAGGACCGATCCGGGTGAGGAACATTTTGATTTGCATAGAAGTGGCGTTCTGTGCTTCGTCCAAAATAATGAAAGCATTGTCCAGTGTTCTACCTCGCATAAAGGCTAGCGGAGCCACTTCGATAATGCGGTTGGTCATGAAATAATTTAGCTTATCCAACGGAAGCATATCATCCAGGGAATCATAGAGCGGACGTAGATAAGGATCCACTTTATCTTTTAAATCACCCGGTAAAAAGCCAAGACTTTCGCCCGCTTCTACTGCTGGGCGAGTCAAAATAATTTTCTTTACAACCCGATTTTTCAGGGCACGTATTGCGAGTGCTACCGCCGTATAAGTTTTTCCGGTACCCGCAGGTCCGATGGCAAAAAGAATATCGTTTTCATCCGAAGAGGCGATCAGTTTTCGCTGGTTGATCGTCTTTGCTTTAATGGCCTTTCCACCCCGACCATGTACCAGTGTAGCATTATTATCTCCACTGCCTAACTTGGTTTCGAAAGGATTGGCTCCACCGATCAGTTCTTCCACCGTCTGAACACTCAGCTCGTGCTGTTCTCGCAAGAGGCGAACCATCAGCTCAAATTTGCTTTTTGCTTTTTGTGCCTGCTTTTTATCTCCGGTTATTTTTAGATTGTTACCACGGGAAGTAATGGTAATATCAGGATAGGCTTTTCGGATCAGATTTAGTTTGACATTTTTTTCGCCATAAAGTGCTACGGGATCAATACCGTCAATGGTTAGAATTATTTCACTCAATAGAATATATTTTTTAAATTTTCAATTAGAAATTGTATCAATTGCTTTCCTTTTAGTGGATATTGGAAGTTTTCGACCAGACTGCGTACATTTGTCGAGGATATATCGTTGGCAGTTTAACACAGAGGTAAATTTAAGTTAAATTTTATTGCGTTGCCGACCATCGTATGTACAATTTTAAAAAACTTTCATCAGTATGGCAATTGTTACTTTTATATCAGACTTTGGTACAACGGACTATTACAGTGCCGTTATCAAAGGAGCATTATTGTCCGAAAACCCACAACTCAACCTGATTGATATCAGCCATAACATTAAAACTTACGATATAGTTCAGGGGGCTTTCGTTCTCAAAAATGCTTACCGACATTTTCCTGACGGTACGATTCATTTGGTAAGTGTGAACAATTTTTATTCAACGAAGCACTGTTTTTTAGCAATTCGTTATGACGATCATTATTTTATTGGTCCAGATAATGGGTTGTTTGCGCTGGCATTTGATAAAGAACAGCTAACAAGTGTCTACGAACTTACTTATCACGCCAATACTGAGAATCCCCTCGGAGCTGTTTTTGCCAAGGGAGTCCGCCATATTTTGAGTGAAATGCCTTTTAACGAAATTGGTATTCCTATTGAAACGATCGAAGAAAGAATCAGCATCCAACCGGTCACCACCGTCGATCGTATTCGAGGTGCAATTATTCATGTGGATAATTATGAAAATGCCATTACCAATATCAGTGGTGACCTTTTGGAAAAAGTAGGTAAAGGCAGACCATTTAAAATATATTTTAAACGGCACGAACCGTTAACGGAGATCAAACAAAATTATGCAGAGGTGCCCGTGGGGGAAATACTCTGCCTGATTAATTCTGCCAACTATCTGGAAATCGCCATTAATCTTGGAAAGGCTTCCAGTATGTTGGGAATGGGAATTGACGAACATGTTCAAATAGATTTTAAAAATGATTAAGCGCATTGTCCGAATGACCTTTAAGCCTGAAGAACTAGCGGATTTTTTTGCCATGTTCGAACAGAAAAAGCAAGCCATCCGAAATTTTTCCGGATGCCACTATCTGGAAGTCTTTCAGGATAAGGCCCAACCAAATATTGTTTTTACCTACAGTTTTTGGACCGATGAGGCCGCGTTAAATAACTATCGTCACTCCGAATTATTTAAGGCTACCTGGGCGGAAACCAAGGCCCATTTTGCCGAAAAACCTTTGGCTCACACCCTCGTTATGTACGATATCGTGAGACCTTAATACCCTAGTGCCTCGGGCATAAATTAATTGAGCATATGGACTGGTAATTTTAAATCTGCTCTGCGTTAGAAAATTCCTCATTATGCTACGGCATAACTCCGGATTTTCTGCCTTGATCAGTTGTAAAATTACTGCCTCCATAAACTCACTAACTTATTGCCCAAGGCACTAGCAAAAAGCTAACATCCAACAGCATTCAAACACAATATGAGAACATAATTAAAAAACAAACATAATGCAATTAATTACATTTTTGGGTTTTACCGGCCTGGTTGCCGTCATTGCTTATCTATCCACTAAGAATACGGATGAAACTTCTTCGGACGGTTATTTTTTGGGAGGAAGAAGCCTTACGGCGGGAGTCATTGCAGGCTCGTTGCTACTAACCAATTTATCGACCGAACAGATTGTCGGGTTAAACGGGCAGGCCTTTACCGAGGGAATTTTGGTGATGGCGTGGGAATCCTTGGCGGCCATTGCGATGGTGGTGACGGCGGTTTTTTTATTACCCAGATATTTAAAAGGAGGATTGACAACCGTGCCTCAGTTTTTGGGGAGGCGGTATGATACTTTTACCAAAACGCTGACTTCAGGATTATTTCTTTCGGGGTACGTAGTGGTGCTTTTGCCGATTGTATTATATTCCGGTGCGGTGGCCTTTAGTGCGATGTTTAATCTGCCGGAGGTAATGGGAATTAGTCGGGTACAATCCATTTGGGTGGGTGTCTGGGGGATTGGAATCATCGGTTCCATTTATGCAGTATTTGGCGGATTAAAGGCGGTGGCGGTATCCGATACCATCAATGCCATTGGGTTATTAATTGGTGGAATCATGATTCCGATTTTTGGATTGTCGTACGTTGGCGACGGAAGTATTGTGGCAGGTTTTTCGGAAATTATGGCTAGTAATCTGGAGAAATTTAATTCGATCGGGGACAGTGCGGCCTCGGTTCCTTTTGCGACGATCTTTACGGGAATGATGCTGGTGCAGGTTTTTTATTGGGGAACCAATCAAGCTATTATTCAAAGAGCCTTGGCGGCGAAAGATTTAAAGGAAGGACAAAAGGGATTGATTCTGGCAAGTTTTATAAAAATATTAGGACCGCTTATTTTAGTAATTCCGGGAATTATTGCCTTTCATATTTTTGGTGATACCCTGGCCAAAGCAGACGAGGCCTATCCCCGGTTAGTGGCCCAGGTTTTACCGGCTTCATTGGTTGGATTTTTTGCGGCGGTATTATTTGGTGCCATTCTGAGTTCTTTTAATAGTGCGTTGAATAGTTCCGTTACCTTGTTTGGAATTGACATTTATAAAGAACATTTTAATAAAGAAGCTTCTGAAAAGCAAGTAGTAAAAGCGGGTAAAATTTTCGGTGTCATATTAGCTATTGCTGCGATGTTTATCGCTCCGCTAATTGATAATGCCCCGGCCGGATTGTTTGGATATTTGCAGGAAGTAAATGGCTGTTATAGTATTCCAATTCTGACGATCATTGTCGTTGGTTACCTGACCAAAAAGGTACCAGCGGTTGCTGCTAAGATTGCGTTGGGGTCGGGGGTGATTTTATATTCGATCAGTCAGTTTATTTTAAAGCCTCATTTTGTTACCAAAGCTTTGGCCAAGGCGGAAGCTGCCGGAATTACGGGTGACGAGCTAAGGTATGTGGAGACAGGAGCGTATCCTCACTTTCTGCACGTGATGGCTATTTTGTTTTTAATGAATGTGGTCATAATGTTGGTGATCGGTCAGGTCAAGCCGCGTCAGACCGATTTTGAGGCAAAGTATACCAGACAGGTGGATATAACACCCTGGAAATATGTTAATCAGGTGGGGATTTTGGTTTGTGTGATTGTGGTGGCGATTTATATTATGTTTTCGCCGTTGATGATGGGATAATTTCTTTTTGCCATTAAGTTTTTTTACGCGATTTTCTTTGTGTTCTTGGTGCCTTCGTGGCCTTTTATTTTTTGTACCGTACTAATCTTTCTCCAACAGAAAATCCGTAAAATATTTTTTTTGATCCGTAAATTTATTGGCCAGGGATAGTCCTGTTCCGGAAAGCACTTTATTCAGAATCTCGTCATTATATTTACGGGAAACTTCCGTATGGATTAATTCATCCTTGGCAAAATGAAAAGATTCTTTTAGCGCACCGATCGTTACCGTTTGGTCAATATCGCTTTTAATATAACTTTTTGTAATGCCCGTTTTTTCCGAATATTCCGGCTGGTGAGAAAAATTTTCTATCCTAAAATCTCCGCCTAATTCTCGGTTAATTCTGGCCAGGAGATTCAGATTAAAATCACGGGTGATTCCCGCCGCATCATTGTAAGCGGGCAATACGATGTCCGCAGATTTGATCAGGTCGAGACCCAATAAAACTTTATCTCCTTTCTTTAAATAACTGCCCAGAGACGTCAAAAAATTATTGGCCAGGTCATCCGATAAGTTTCCGAGATTAGAGCCGATAAAAAGGACGACCTTAGGCTGATCAGAAGTCAGTAATTCTTTTAAAACCGTAAAATATTCTCCTTGTTTGGGGCTGATTTGCAAATCGGGTAATTGCTTCGAAAGCGTAGTTTTTAAATTAGACAGTGCGTTTTCCGAAATATCTACTGGCAGGTACGTAAAATCATAATCTGAATTTTTAAATTCCGCCAATAATTTAACGGTTTTGGTTCCATCTCCGGCGCCTAATTCTACCAGTTCGAAAGATTGCTCGGGATTCATTTCGAAGGCCGTGACAATCGCCGGAGCCTGTTCGGTAAAAATTTCCATTTCAGAATTGGTCAGATAATACTCTGGCATCGCCATGATCTGCTGGAATAACGCATCTCCTTTTTTATCGTAAAAATAACGGGAGGATAAATATTTTGGCTGGGTATTGAGTCCTTCTGATACGTGGTCCAGGAAAGGAGTATTGGTGGTTGTATTTGAATTTTGCAAAAAAAAAAGATTTGGTGATTAAATGTAAAAATGTGAATCTGTGTTTAAAATAATTTAAGTCCTGATTCGTAACCATAGTCTGTTTAAAGAGTTTGCTTTACTTTTTTACGGATTTGGCCAACCGAATCCCCGTATACTGCCACCGGTATTTTGGATGAAAAAAGTTTCGGTAGGTGGCCCGTTCGTGTCCGGTGGGAGTAGCGACCGAACTTCCGCGCAACACCATGGTGTTTACCATAAACTTGCCATTGTATTCGCCCACCGCACCGTCCGCAATTTTAAACCCGGGATACGGAAGATACGCCGAGTAAGTCCACTCCCAGCGTTTGCCCCAGTCGAGTTGGGCCGCGGCGGCTTCCCACTCAAATTCTGTGGGTAGTCGCAGGTTTTTCCAGGTAGCATAGGCCTGTGCTTCGTAAAACGAAATATGACTTAAGATCGCTTGAGGATCTATTTTTTTTAAACCCGCTAAAGTATACTGAAACCAATTATTTTTTTCCTGACCTGCTTTTTTCCAGTAGAGTGGAGCGGTGATTCGATGTTGGGTGACCCACGACCAACCTTCGTCCAGCCAGTATTTGAAATCCTGATAACCACCAGCTTTCATAAATTCCAGATATTCGCCACAAGTGACCAATTGATTTGAAATTTCGTAAGGTTCCAGAAATACCCGGTGACGGCCCAATTCATTATCAAAAGAAAATCCATCACCCGTATGTCCAATTTCGTAAATGCCTTCTTTCATTTTAGTCCAGCCGTTGGTTTGATTGTGATCCGCTGTACGATCTCCGTCGGATTTGTAAACAGGGTGCAGCGGATTTAAGGAGAAAGTATGTTTTAAATCGGTAATTAATAATTCCTGATGTTGTTGTTCGTGGTTGATGCCCAGGACGACGAGTTCTTCTAATTGGGGACTTGCTGGTTTTTTCAGTAACTGAGCCATGTGTTGGTCCACATAATTGCGATAAGCATATACTTCGGAAACGGTCGGCCGCGTGATGGCACCTCGTTCCGCACGAACGGCCCGTTCGCCCACTGTTTGGTAATAACTATTAAAAAGAAAGGAGAATGCCTCATTAAAAGGTTGATACGCTGGATCAAATTTCTTTAAGATCATCTCTTCAAAAAACCAGGTAATATGCGACAAGTGCCATTTGGGCGGACTGGCAAAATCGACTGGCTGCGGCTGGTAATCTTCAATTTTCAGCGGTTGGCAAAGTTGCTCAGAAAAGGCCCGGGTGGTCTGGTATTGTGTGAGTAAAGTCGTTGTAATTTTTTTAATGTCAGTGGTTTGTGAATTCATAATTCTCCTAAGTGGTTAGATTTCGTGCCAAAAAGATTGAATAGAATCAAATATAAAACAACTTCATAAACAAATTTCCGGCGGTTAAGTTTTTTGTTAGTTTTTTAAATCTGGTTTTTACTTTAGAATTCAGTGAACTACATTTCCCGAACGAGGTCTTCCACCAGGTCGATAAAATCGTCTTTCACCAAATCCATTGTTGCCATCACATCATCGTGGGTCAATTTTTCTTTGGACAACCCCGATCCCATATTGGCCACAAAAGTAATAGCCACCACTTCCATTCCGGCGTGCGCCGCTGTTAGGGTTTCCGGTACGGTAGACATCCCGGCTACATCGCTGCCGAGGACTTGCATCATGCGTACTTCGGCGGGCGTTTCGTAACTGGGACCGGTGGTGAAAAGGTAGGTGCCCTCTTTCAAATCTATTTTTAGTTCTTTGGCAATCCGTCTCGCTAACTCCTGTAAACGAGGCGTATAGGCATTGGAGGTATCCGGAAACCGGGGACCAAATTCATCCAGATTCGGACCCACCAGCGGATTGGTACCCACCCAATTAATATGGTCTGTAATTAGCATCAAATCACCCATTTTTACCTTATCCGGATTTACACCTCCGGTGGCCGTAGTAATCACGAGTTTGTCCACACCGAGACGTTTAAAAACCCGAATCGGTATCCCAATAGTATCCAGCCGGTGTCCTTCGTAGTAGTGAAAACGACCTTTCAACACCATCACTGTTTTACCGTGAAGACTACCAATAACAAGTTCTCCGGCGTGTCCCTTAACGTGTGTTTGCGGGAATTCGGGTATCTCGTCATAGGGGATAGTCAGTGGATTTTCAATAGAATCGGCAATTATTCCCAGTCCTGAACCCAAAATTAAGCCAACGATTGGTGTTCGATCACCCATTCGGGCGCGTAGATAATCGGTTGCCCGATTGATTTTACTTACTAGTTCCATACCTTCGCAAGTTACTAAAATTGATATTAAAAATGATTTCTTTAATAAACTTTGATCAGGCAAAGAGCTAATACTCTACACAGTCTGTCCTGATCTGCTGGTCATTTTATAAATTTTTCGGCACCGGAATTTTGGCGATATTTCTTCCTTTTTTCTATTTCCCAACTTCTTGAAGGATTAAATCCAAACTCGCTAATGTACAATAGTAGTAAACATTCTTAAACAGGATCTATTATTTAGCTGATTTTGTTCGTACATTTGACTTTTTCGGATTGCTAAAATTAAATACACATGTCCTTTAAAATATATACAAAAACCGGAGATAAAGGAACCACTGGACTATACGGTGGCGCCCGGATCCCAAAATACCATATCCGCATCGAATCCTACGGGACCGTTGACGAATTAAATTCCCATCTCGGATTATTACGGGATCAGCTGACCAACGGGGATGATCAACAAATGCTGGAAACGATTCAAAATCGTTTATTTACAATCGGTAGTAACCTGGCCAGTGATCCGGCCAAAGAGATGGCCACCCCAGATTTGATGGAAGCAGATATATCCTTACTAGAAAACGGGATTGACAATATAGATGCTGTGGTTCCGCCGCTGAAAAATTTTATCTTACCGGGCGGACACGTCGCTGTATCGCAGGCCCACGTTTGTCGGTGCGTTTGTCGGCGGGCCGAGCGGTTGGTCGTTGCTTTGTCTGAAAGTGAACCGGATACAGTACCATCTATTTTGGTAGTTTATCTCAATCGGTTATCTGATTATTTATTCATGCTGGGACGAAAAATAAGTCACGATTTAGGGGTGCCCGAAACGGCCTGGATCGCCCGTCCAAAATAAGCTAGTACGTCAGGAATGAAAATAATGGGTAAACCAATGTCGAGTGTTGTCAAGTACTTAATTGTTTTAGGTACTGCGGGTTTTATTAGTTTTTTGTTTCCTAATAATACCCGCTTTAAATACGAATTTGACAAAGGTCAAAACTGGCATTACGACGATCTGATTTCACCTTTTAATTTTGCAATTCAAAAGCCACCGGAAATTCTTGAAGAAGAAAAGTCCGCTTCGGCTGATATCATTCCTTATTATTTTATTAATCCGGATCGGGCCCGGCAAAGAAAAAATATTTTTCAGAAAAGCTTTGATGAACAACTGGAGAGCGTTCGCAGGGAAGACCAATTTGCTGATGTTTTTCGTCAACCAGAAATTTACATTAATTACGGAAGACAATTTATCGACCGTATTTACGGGAGGGGGCTGATTACCGAAAATCACGAACTAGCCAACGAGCCGAAGGACAAAGTTATCATGCTTCGCAACGGAAATACCACCGTTAAAAAAACGGTAGAAAGTCTTCTTAATCCAACGGAAATAGATTTCTGGATTACGGATACTTTATTTCAAAGTGGTTTGCCGGAGGCAGAATTTTTGATCCCGCTTTTACGGCAGGACTACGCCGCCAATGTTGAATATGATGCGGAATTAACGGAACGCTACCAGGAAGAGCAATTGGCTAATATTTCTACCACCTACGGGATGATCCGAAAAGGAGAATTAGTGGTAGGAGAAAATGATTTTATTACCGATTCTATTTATCAGCAACTCATTTCCTACAAAATACATTATCAAGATACCATTGCGAACGAGCGATCAGCGTGGTGGGTATTTTTTGGATATTTATTGTTAACCTCTTTTATCCTTGGTGTTTTCGTGGCGTATTTACGATTTCACGCGCCGAGGGTCTACACTTATTTCAAACCGTTTTGTTTTGCGCTGATGTGGCCACTGATTTACAGCTATCTGGTTTACATCGTGCGGGTAAATGATTCTTTGAGTTTGTACATTGTGCCGTTTTGTATTGCGCCCATTGTAATCAATATTTTTTATAATGAAAGGCTCGCCCTTTTTACCCACGTAGTAGTGGTTTTGATTACCAGTTTTTTATCTGATCTGGGATACGCCTTTACCTTTCTACAATTATTGGCGGGGATTGTGGCGGTGTTGAGTAATATTATGGTTCGGGACTGGACCCGGTTTTTTTCCTCGATGGTCTATATATTTCTGGCCTACGGAATCGCATATTTGGGACTATCATTGATTGAAGAAGGTGGATTAACTACTATTGACTGGTCGGTGTATACCTGGATATTTTTAAATGTATTTTTAACGCTTCTGGCCTATCCGTTGATTCCATTATTGGAAAGAGTATTTGGTTTTACTTCTTCGATTACCCTAACGGAATTGTCCGATATGAACAAACCGCTGTTGAAGGAATTATCCATCAAAGCTCCGGGAACGTTACAGCATTCGCTACAAGTAGCCAACCTGAGTGAGGCGGCCGCGCGAAAAATTGGTGCCAATGCCCAGTTGGTCAAAGTGGCGGCGCTTTATCATGATATTGGGAAAATGAAACATCCGGAATATTTTATTGAAAACCAGAAGGGAAGAAATCCGCACGACGATTTATTACCGATCGAAAGTGCCGAAAAAATTACGGAACATATTCCGTACGGCGTCGAACTGGCCCACCAACATCATTTGCCGGAGATCATTATTGACTTTATTCGTACCCATCACGGTTCGACCCGCGTGGAATATTTTTACCACCAACACGTGGAACGAAAACCCAATGGTATCATTGATCAAAAAGCCTTTCGGTATCCCGGTCCGCGGCCCCGCACCAAAGAAGAAGCAATCCTGATGCTTGCCGATAGTATTGAGGCCGCCGCCAAAGGAATAAAAGATCCTTCCGAATTGGATATCGATTTATTGGTCAATAAAATTATTCAGGGAAAAATCATGAAAGGGCAATTGATCCGCTCGCAGCTGAGTTTTAGAGAACTGGAAATTTGTAAATTAGAATTTAAAAAATTACTGAATAGTATTTATCACGTTCGGGTGGAGTATCCGGAGTAGGAGAGGGTTAAAGCCTAAAACTAAAGAAAATAAGATGACTCAACCAACAAATTTTCAACGTACCATTGACTTTATTTACAATCCTGATAATCAAACGAAAGAAGAGTTGATTGCCAGTTTTGTCGTTCGCTTAAAAACATTTGATCGATTGATTACAGATATCAGAAAGTCTGAAATGAAGTCATCCGAACAGCATTACTTGATTGAGGGAAAACGAGGAATGGGAAAAACGACTTTGTTACTTCGATTGGGTTATGAAATAGAAAATGACGAAGCTTTAAATTCCTGGTTGATTCCTATTGTTTTTAATGAAGAGGAATACAGTA
>CALLLR010000056.1 GCA_938008185.1 uncultured Saprospiraceae bacterium | reverse complement strand
ACGCAAGCCGTCGGGATCAAAACGCAAAGATCGACGGCAGCGCAGATTTCTTCGACAAAACAGAATACCAGTGATCTGGTCGTTTTACCAAAAACCAATTATCTGGAGATAAATCCTGCGCCAATTATTCTACGGGACAGTGTCAGCATCTATCCTGGTATTTTACCAGAACCAGTAAAGTATTACATTGGGAAGTGGAGGTGATGAAAAATACAAACATGAGTCATCCGAACTTTATGATTAAGATTTTTAGCTGACTAGCCAGTTAGCCCTCTTTTTACGTAAAAGGAGGGCTAACTGGCCAACAAGCGAACTGGTAGATCCACTTCTAAATAAATAATTTGGGATGACTCAGGTTTTGATCCTGAAAAATTGGAAAGTTTATCCAACAAAAACCCAATAAAGCAAGATCATCAATAAAACCGTAGCGGTTGCCACAATAATCAACATCTTTTTTTCGGCTTCTTTATTTTTGGCTTCAATAATTCTTTCTTTCTTCTTTTTAGCCATGATCGTTAGGTTTTGGTTATTTAATTAGATTTATCTCTTTTGAAATAGACTTTAAGCTGAAATTATTTTGGAATAAAGTCTTGTAACGTCCGTTTATGTGAAAGCGGAAGATAACTTACACACTTAGGTCGTCCAAATTAGGAATTTTTTTGGAATTGCTAAAAATTTTGTTCAAAAAATTCGATAACTCTTGGATCAATGATGATATCCCGTCCAGTCAGAGGTTTTCGTAAAACGATCCCTTCGAAGGTACGACAGCGACTGAGCGCCACGTAGGTCTGACCGTGCTCAAAGGCGCCCCGGCCCAGATCAACGATAATTTTATCAAAAGTTTTTCCCTGACTTTTATGAATGGTAATGGCCCAGGCTAGTCGCAGCGGATATTGGGTATAACTACCCACGGTCTCGGTTGTGATGGGGTTGGTCGCGTCTATTTCTGTTGCTTTGTAGCGGAGCATCTCCCACTTAAGTTTTTCTACGTTGATGTATTTTTGTGTACCATCCGGCGCTTCGATAACGACGTGAATTTCGTCATCGAGGAGTTTGACCACTTTACCAATAGTTCCATTGGCAAACCGTCGCTGCGGATCATTTTTTACAAACATTACCTGAGCACCCAATTTTAATTTAAGGGCGGGTTCTGCCGGTGCCAGTCGTTCGCCAAAACTTCCGGTCATGCTGGCCAGATACGTATACTCGTCCGTTTTGAGGGCTTTGAGTCGTTCTTGATTGATCTGATTAACAATATTATTACGGGAAGAAAGCGTGATGTAAAAATCAGTAGAGGTGAAATTCTCTATATGACGGGTATTTAAATCCTCCATAATCTCGTAATCAATCTGATTCAAGCGTACCGCATCAAGCAGACTGATAAAATGCGCAGATTCCTGCCGATAGGTTTCTGTCAGTTCGATATAGTCCATCTCCATTTCTTCATTAAAAACGTTGGAAGAAAAAAAGTAAGGACTTTCGTAGACGGTGGAGAATATTTCTCTTTCGGCCATGGTCGCCACTACGGGCGGTAACTGGAACAGATCGCCAAAAAATACCACTTGTACCCCACCGAATGGTTTTGGGTTGTCGCGATTGATGCGTAAAAAATAATCAATATTATCTAGCAAGTCGGCGCGAACCATGGAGATCTCGTCTATGACCAGTACTTCCATTTTTCGGTACAAACTCCGGTTACGGCGTTTTTGAATATCGTGCTTCTGAAGCGGTTTTGCCGGAAATCCGAAGAAAGAGTGAATGGTCTGTCCTTGCACATTTAAGGCGGCGACACCTGTAGGAGCCAGGACGACTACTTTTTTGCGGGTACTCTTCCGGAAAAGACTGAGTAAGGTAGATTTTCCCGTACCGGCCCGTCCGGTGATGAAGGCACTAGTGGGTGTTTTTTCCAGTAAATCCAGTGCATATTTAAAAGTCTTATTTAAATGTAACGGTTGTTTCTCAATCATAGAGCGAAGATAGCAAAAATCAAGAAAGAGCGCTCCGGAAAATTAGGAGAACCCCTTTAATTTCTCCTTGTTTTTGTGAATAATTTTGTAAGGGAGAATGATTGATCATTGTTCATCGGATGATCATTTCTGCCTTCTTTTGAACGGAATATTTGCTGATTGAATTTTTTTGACAGAAATTTTTAACATTTGGAAGGCGCTAGATTAGCCTACTAGGATTATGCGTATTTTTACAAAAAAAATTATGGAAGAAGTAAAAGATAGTAATGGAAATATACTCAAGGAAGGAGATTCCGTTCAACTAATTCGGGATTTAAAATTAAAGGGAACGACCACCAATTTAAAGCGAGGAACGGTTTTTAAAAACATTAAATTGACGGGCAACGAAGATGCGATTGAATGTCGAAACGGCAAAACGTGGTTGGTCTTAAAAACACAATATTTGAAAAAGAAATAGATCTCTTCCATCACGGTTGAAAGTAGCGAACGGCAAGGAAATTTTTAAATTTTATTGCTGCGAACAAAAAATGAAAAACAGGAACAAAGCGGAAAACTGAAAATGGAAAACGTAGCGACAAGGCATTGCCTTGTCGCTACGTTTTCCATTAAACAATTAAACAAATAAACACCCTCCTAATACTTCCCCTCTTTTCTGTCCACGACCTCTTGCGTCCCAAGCCGAAAACGAACGGGTAATTTAGAAATCTTATCCAGTTTAACATCTAGTTTGCAAAAAATACCAATTTCTTGGTAGTTGTAAGCTCGTGGAGAGCGATCGGTAGAAGGAACGTTCACGG
This sequence comes from uncultured Saprospiraceae bacterium, assembly GCA_938008185.1. Classification (GTDB taxonomy): domain Bacteria; phylum Bacteroidota; class Bacteroidia; order Chitinophagales; family Saprospiraceae; genus JALZUU01. Next base: position 456 of record CALLLR010000056.1, on the reverse strand, counting down.
ATTGCCATTGACGGGGCGTTCTGAGAGGTGAAAACTGATTGGGGTTAGTAGTCTGGCCCAGCGTTGGAATCCAGTCGGGAATCACCACGGCCAAAGCTACGGGAAACTGATTTTGAAAACGTATAAAGCTACCATCCTCTTGTCCATTCAAATTGGGAAATACCAACCAGGAGACTAAGAAAAAAAGTATTCCTTTTTTATTCAAAGACATCTTCTGCCTTTTGTTTTTTACTGCCTTCGTACATTTCATACTTCACAAATTTACATTCCAGTTTTCCGTTAAATAACGTCATCTTCCTGGAAGTCCGTAATCCGACTTTTTTGATGCCGTCCATACTGGAGGTGATGAGCCACGCACTAAAGCCGGCATATTTTTTCTTGAGGGTATCACCGATGATTTCGTAAAATTCCTCAATATCGTCTTCCTCTAATCGTTCGTCGTAAGGTGGATTCATG
>CALLLR010000055.1 GCA_938008185.1 uncultured Saprospiraceae bacterium | reverse complement strand
TGGCAAGGCTTCGTAATAAGCCTTAATCATTTCAATATCAAAAGCCATAATAGGGAAAGGTTGGTGAATTAAATTTTAATTATAAAAAACTAGTCCAACGACTAGACATAATTGTAAACTAATAAAACGGTGCAAAAATAATTATATTTAAGAACATATAAGATATTATATTTAGTACACCACAAAGTTTCTTTTGTTACGATTATTATTGTGATTATAATAATAAAAGGCGCACCTTATTTTTTATCGATTCTTTCGATCAGTCTACCGGTCACTCGTAAGATATCCATTTCACTAACAAGCCCTACTAATTCGCGCCCCTTTACAACTGGTAAACATCCCACCTTTTTCTCCCGCATTTTTTTCATCGCATCCACGATGGTTTTCTGCGAATTAATGGTTTCAGGAGCAGTGATCATGATATCCTTGACCAGTTTGTTTTTCGATTTCAATTTTTTAGCGTGAATATAATGTCGTAAAATATGTCTGATCGTAATTAACCCAATGAGATTACCCTTAGTATCTTCTACGGGCGTAAATCTGATTTTTCGCCAGTCCATCATTTCACCTACCAGTTCAATGATGTCATCCTGCTGAACGGTAAACAAATCGGTCACCATAAACTCTTCTACCTTAATATCCTGAGGATGATAACTAATCAAATCTTCTTTTAAGTCAGGGAGTTTCCATTTATGCACGGGTATATTATCTTTTTGATTTTTTATAATGGAAGCAGTCAAACAAGTGAGTGCTTCGTCTTGGTTGGTTTCCTGGAGCAGTTTGGTGTAAGCCCTTAGTTGCCAGCGGGCCCCATTCATATGTTTTGCCGTACGCTCTTTAATTACTCCAAGATACTTATCAATATCTTTGGGATTTACTTTATGGTTTTTCAGTCCTTGACGGGCAACGGGCAATAGTTTTTTTAGAATTAAATCTTGCGCACTGATTTTTGCATCCTTAAACCAATTAAATTTAGAGTCCATTCCATAACGGGAAGCTTTAGAAAAATTATCCCGAATATCCGCATAACCGATATGTTTGGTAATATCTTCGTGTTGTGATTCCATCCCCACCATTAACCCGAGCCAGAAGGCTGCGTTGGCCATTTCATCCACGCCGGTAGGTCCAGCAGGGAAAACGCGATTTTCGATCCTCAGATGTGGCTGACCGTTGGGGCTGATTCCGTAGCAGGGTCGATTCCAGCGATAGACGGTGGAATTGTGAACCTGCAATGCTCTAAGTTTTGGAATTTTCCCCTCATTAAGCATTTTTATAGAATCCTCCTGAACGTCACTGCTCAATAAAACGCGAAAACGGGCGATATCTTCTTTATAAATTTCCAGGATAGATTTTCTTAACCAGCCGCTACCAAAGTTTACTCTTGGGCTACGCTCCCGCATGTGATCATGGGTAGTCCTCGTATCCAATGCTTGTTGAAAGAGAGCAATCCTTGATTCGTGCCAGAGTCGTCGACCAAAAACGATGGGTGAATTCGCAGCAATGGCCATCACCGGAGCAGCAATCGTCTGGGCGATGTTATACATTTTGACAAAATTTTCAGGAGAAACCTGAAGATGTACCTGAAAACTGGTATTGCATGCTTCCAGAAGCGGTGAATCATGTTTAACGAGTAATTCGTCAATCCCCAGTAAGCGAAGTTCATAAGAATTGCCAATCAATTGCTGATTAATCGATTCCATCAGCGCTTTGTATCTTTTCTTCGGGGTAAGATTCTTCATCTCCAGATTTACCTGCCGAAGTGTCGGTAAAATACCGGTGAGTATTACTTCTGTATCAAGTTTGGCAACGCGCTTACGAATAATTGCAAGTTTTTCGTTGTTCTCTTTTTCCATCTGCCGGAGGCAGTTCGCCTTGAGTTCGCGAGGAGTTAGATTGGTTTCTAAATTAAATTGCGCCAACTCCGTCTCGACCCACTCGTATTCTTTCATAATATCCAGTGCTTCCATCGCTTTATTGACAGGCTTGTACGTTTTGTTGTCTACCAGACACATTTCCTGTTCTGCTCCAATCCGAACAATATTTTTTTCGAACATCCCCTTATCAATCATATGCTCTAATGCCAAGACGTCATTAAGTAGATGCTGGACAAAGCGTTGCATCTGAGCCTGGTTTTTTACCAGCGAAACTTTCTGTTCACCCATTGATATTACATTTTAAATTTCCTAGCAGTTTCGTAAATATAATTATTTAAATTACGTTTCATTATAAAAGCTCTTAGTAATATAAAAAAAATTAGCATGAAAAAATTTGGCTTCCTATTGTTACTCTCCTTTATTTTCAGTAATTGTGGAAAAGAATTGGTTACCATTACAGATTTGCCTTATACCACTCAATTTGAAATACCCGTAGGTTTAAATCCTTTTACTATCTGGGAGTTACCAATTTACAATATCCCTAACGAACGCCTGGCTAGACTAAACGCTGCAAATGTATCGGAGGATGAGGTAGAAAGAATTGTGGGTAAAACCGGACGTTTTTCTACTATTTTCTCTGGCGTAATGTTAGATTTCATTCAAGAAATTACTATCGAAATTTTTTCAGATAATATTGACGATGCCACGGAGATTTTACATCGTGAACAGGTAGCAGAAAATACGGGTGAAGTGATCGGCCTGAACGCCAGTTTACCGGATGTTTCCAGGCATCTGGAAGGAGAGACTTTTGGTATTATCGTAACGATTCGTCCCCGACGGTCTGCGACCCAGAATATTCCGGTGCAACTGGATTTCACGCTCGGAGTATTATAGAGGGTGTTTAAAATCCTATTATTTAATCAAACCACTATTTTAAAAAACATGATTATTCCACAAAAAACATGAGTCATCCCGAATTATTTGTTTAGAGGTGATCAGCCAGTTAGCTTTCAGCTAAAAATCCAGTTTCAAAGGTGAATCACCCCCTGGAATTTTTAATAATGAAATTCGGAATGACTCATATTTCTCTACCTACTCAAATAAGATTCCGTAAGGACTTACAAGTTTTTCAGATAAGGTGCGACCATTGTTTTAAGGACAAATATAGCTTGTCCAGTTGCTGCTTGCGGTGTACTTCCTTTGTCCATAAAATAGTCTTCCAGGCGAATTTGAGATTGCAAATATGATGCTTTGAGTGGTAAACTCCACTTTTTCAAAATCGCCGCTTTTTCGCTCCATTCTGCTATTCCATCCCAAAATTCCTGATTCCAGATCAGCACTTCTGTCCGTTGTTCATCCGTTAATTTTTTTGGCGACAAAAGCAATTCGGCTCGTTGAATAGCGGCCGTTTTTAACGCTGCATCCGTGGGTTCTTCCGCACAAAGTTCGCTGGTGATCTGACGCAATAAATTCAATTCTTCCCAGTCAAAAAGCGCGTCCGCATTTTTGCGATAATCTACCGCTGGGTCTGTTCCGCCTTTAGATCGTAGTGTAACGTTGCAATCATTATAGGTAAGATATTTTCTGAAGTTAGCGTTTTGGGTTAGCAAGGCGTGCCATCCCTGGGCCGTTCCTTTTCCATAGTATCCGTCCAGACTATTTTTATAAAAATTTTCTTCTTTTAGTAAGGTTTGCAATTTAAGTACGGAAGTCCGTTTGGCTTGAGCACGAATGTCTGGAATCGCGACGATACTTTCGTTAATTTTTGGTGCAGCACCCGATTTTTCTGATAAAATATCGTTCGATTTTTCGGTTGGCATTTGCGTGGGAGGCGTGGCTACCCTGGTCTCCACTTGGGGCTGCACGACGATGCGTTCGCTTATCGGGTTGTCATAAGTTTCGGGAGCCTTAGCTGGAGGAGCCGTATTTGTAGTTTTTACTACCATGAGATTTGGACCTCTTTTCACTTCGGCTGGTCCTCTTTCGGTCAGTACCTCCTGGACCTGAATGATTTGTTCTACAGGAGCAAGTACAATATTTTTGATGGGAATACCCGCTTCAAATTCAGTGACAGTTCTCAAATTACCGGGATTGACAGATTTGACCTCAGCGTTAACCAGTCCGATTTTTCGGGTAGCGGCCAGGATGCGATTGGCTTCGTCGGACGAATCGTATTGTCCAGCAAAAATATCAATTTGACCACCATTAATGAGTGCATATAATTTTCCAGCTCTATTGTAATCAGACCAATTGATTGGGCTGTTGAAGCTTTCTGTTCCCAGATGAATACTGTAAGTTTCTGCGTTCGGATTTATTTTTTTTCGAGTAACGAAAGCGTCTGGATAGCCACTATTTTTGACTTGCCCAAGGGTTCTGTAGGCGACAGTTTCGCTGGGATAACGTCCGAGATAGATTCTGGTCAAATTTTGTTCAGCAGCTTCCGCGTACATAAATCCAAGTGATTGAATTCGATCAAAATCGTCCATTTCAGGTTTAAAAAATGCACCGACGTGGACAGTATAATCATACTCGGTGGTAAGATCTTGCGCATTTGATGCGATACTTAAAATGCTAAAGCATAGAAAAAATAGCAGGTTTTTACCGTATTTCATGAATGTAAGTTTTGAAATTATTTTGACAGGATAATTCCTTATATGATATAAGGATTCCGTCTGTGATTCTTTATTTGACCTCTTGAACGTAAAGATAAGGCATAATAATATTAGATGTTAACTAAAAATCTTGAATTACGGTAATTGCAGGGATGAACAAGGCTGGTTAGACAAAGTGTTTCAGCATTAAGATTTCCCGATCATTTAGCAATCTATATTTCCCGCGGGGAATATCTTTTTTGGTTAGACCAGCGTAATAGGTCCGATCAAGCCGAACAACGTGGTAGCCCAAATGCTTAAAAATACGGCGAACAATACGATTTCGTCCAATATGAATCTCAATCCCTACTTCATTTTTGCCCTTGTCTTTTACGTACGAAACCTTATCTACCGGAGCGAGTCCATCTTCGAGCATCAATCCCTCCTGAATGGCTTTCAGGTGTTCTTCGGTAACGGGTTGGTCGAGTACCACGTGATATATTTTAGTGACTTCGTGGCTGGGATGAGATAATTTTTTGGCCAGATCACCATCGTTGGTTAATAATAAAAGCCCCGTTGTTTCCCGGTCTAGTCTTCCTACTGGGTAAATACGGAGTTGAATTGAGGGGTCAATCAAATCCATGACAGTACGGCGATTTTTTTCGTCGCTTACGGTGGTGACGGTATTTTTGGGTTTATTGAGCAGTAGATAAATTCGTTGTGTTTCGGCCTCAATGGGTTCGCCACGATAGGTGACTTTATCGGTTGGTTTGACACGGTATCCTGGCTCGACAACCACTTCCCCATTAACCGTTACGAGACCGTTCATAATGTATTCGGAAGCTTTACGGCGGGCAGCGACGCCACAATGCGCCACGTATTTATTGAGGCGCATGTCTTCTTCCTGAGCAGCGGGTGGTGACGGAAGTTTTGGTTTCCGTTTATTAGCGAAAGGAGAATTATTGGGTTTTTCTTTTTTTTTCAAAATAGGGGTATTAAAATAGAGACTGTTCCACTAAATATGTCATATGACCTCCCGCACCTTGTGTTCCTAAAAGAAAGCTTCCGCACTGACACATTTTACAAAACAATCGTTTAAAATGGAATATCATCATTGTTCATTTTGGAAGACCGGGTGATAATGGCCGGGTTAGCGGTGTTGGCATCATCAGTTAATCCGCTAAAATCCGGATCATCCAAATCCGAGAATTTTGCGAACCGATCCGTAAATTTCAGTTTAACGGTTGCCAGGGCACCGTTACGGTGTTTGGCTACAATAATTTCGGCCACTCCTTTGAGCGATTGTCCTTCCTCGTCTTCTAAAATCTGGTAATATTCGGGGCGATAGATAAAGGAAACGATATCCGCGTCCTGTTCGATCGCTCCGCTGTTATGGATAATAAAGTTATTAGCGACGAAATTATGTAATCCTTCAATGTGCAAATCATAGGTTTTTTCGATACCAATATGCGTGATCGATTTAATCTTCTCCCACTTCAAATCACTCTCTGCCAAGGATGATAAAGTTGGACTTTCTAATACATCGGAGACTCTTGACAGTCTTTCTCTGGAAATATTGCTTTTGTACAAAGTCGAACCGCAATAATTTGTATTTATCGCTGCCTGAAAAGACCTTTCGGTAAATCCAGCTTTCTTTTTCTCCAGTTTTACAACTTCCCAAATATTTTTAGGAATGACATCAGAATTCGTGTTATGCTTTACATCATCAAAAAGGATGATTAATTGATCAAGAATTTTAGATTTACTTCCAAAGATGCCAATGTATTTAGCGAATAAGCCAATATCTTTTTTTCCAGTAATACTAAGGTTATAGCCTGGCCGGTAGTTTAATTTTTGTGTTTTTTGAATACTGCTTTGAATTCCAAATCTTAAAAGCAAAGATTTTATACCTGTTATTAATTCAAAGGAATTAGAAGCATAATGTACTTTCGAAGCTCCCTTTCCTTTTCTTATAAATACGCCGCCATCAGTAGACCATATGTGTTTTAAGAATAACGCAATTTGTGATTTAGAACTTTTAAAAATTAGCGAAGGAATACTTTGATTAAAAGAACGAGCTTTTTTCAATCCAACCTTCAATAACAAGTTAGAGAATGGGTGTCTAACACCGTGTGTCAAATGATATGGTGACGGTAGATATAAGTGATAGCAATTTTTTGAAGAAACATCTTTGACTAAGCGTCCTTCAATATTCCAAAGGTTTTTAGCAGAATCTGCTACGATACCAAGGGAATCCTTTTCCTGACTAGTATAATGAATAGGCTGTCTTTCTACATAGCAACCATCGCCAATCATGTGGGCTAAAACAATTATTTCTTCGTCTTTCAAATCACTTTCACCAGGACTTTCGATCATTCTACCCGAAGCAACATAATCCCCCACTTTCAAATCCACGAGTTGCTCCCAACCATTGATGCTGTAAAAAGGATGATTTAAACTCGCTTTTATTTTTATCCCGGATTGTGTTTCTACTTCATAAACTTCTTTTTCTCCAGTTTCCCAGACATCCAGGCATTTCGCAGGTTCCAACTTAAACTGTTCATTCATTGCCAGCACCTGAAAACCACTTTTTCCAACTAAACTGTCTACTCGTTGATAATCGCCAGCGTCTGCCATGTAGATCAAGCTATCTCCGGTGATACATTCCCGAAGATCCGACAACATTGGTCGCTTCGATCCACCCCGTGTTTCCACCGCACGACTCAGCTGAGACAATGCAATCACCGGTACACTCAATTCCTTGGCCAAGGCTTTTAAAGAACGGGAGATCATACTAATTTCTTGTTCCCGATTTCCTTTGCCACTTTCTCCTCCACCGGTCATTAACTGTAGATAATCAATGATGACCATCTGGATATCATGCTGCATTTTTAGACGACGACATTTGGCCCGAAGTTCAAAGATATTTATACCCGGCGTATCATCGATAAAGATAGGTACCTCCGACATTTTTTCGATGGCACTTTGTAGTTGTTGCCATTCATAATCTTCCAGCTGTCCCGAACGGAGCTTACTACCCGATATTTCTGCTTCCATCGAGATGAGTCTCTGCACCAATTGGAGGTTAGACATCTCCAGGGAAAATATGGCCACGGGTTTATTAAAATCTACCGCTGCGTTTCGCGCGAGGGCCAGCGTATAACTCGTTTTACCCATCCCCGGACGCGCCGCCACAATGATCATATCCGACGGTTGCCAACCGGAGGTGAGTCGATCAAGCTCAGTAAAACCAGTAGGTACGCCCGTGAGACCTTCCTCTTTTTGCGACATCTCTTCGAGTTGTTTAAGGGCTTTGGCCGCGAGCGATCCCATGCTTTCGTAACCCCGACTCAGATTCTGCTGAGTAATATTAAAAAGTCCTTGCTCTGCCTCATCCAGTAGACTAAAAACATCGGTGGTATCCTCGTACGCATCCCGGATTATTTTGGTGGAAACGGTAATCAGTTCCCGTTGAATATGTTTTTGTGCGATGATCCGCGCGTGGTATTCGATGTTGGCGGCGGAGGCTACCCGATTGGTTAGTTCTACTAAATAATAAGGTCCACCGACTTTATCGATGTCACCGGATTTTTTGAGTTCTTCCGTAACTGTTAATAAATCGACGGGCTGTGTTTTTTCGAAGAGACGCAGCATCGCTTTGTAAATCAGGGTGTGTGCATCTGCGTAAAAACTTTCGGGTCGTAAAATATCCAGTACAATAGAAAGGGCATCTTTGTCCAGCATCACTGCTCCCAGCACGGCTTCCTCTAGCGGTAAAGCCTGCGGCTGGACCTTTCCAAAGACATAATTAGAAAGTTGATTTTCTTTCTTTTTATCGTTGCCCCGATAATTGTCTTTCTTTTTGGATGGATCGTAATTTTCAGCCATTTTTGATAATTAAATCGTTCTAAAAAAACCTACTCCAACAAAGCTAATCTTTACACCGCAGGATTTCTTTTTTGATATTTTTGAATAAGACTGGGTAAATGTGGATAACTTTCGAAACTATGTGGATAACCTTGTGTAAAAGCAGTTTTACTTTGTCATAGCAAGGTAATCAGCGTAATGAATTTCATTATTATTAATAAAAAAATATACATGATTTTAAATTTCTTAACCACCTTTATTTCAACAAGTTAAATTAAAAATTTAGATAGAATAATAAGTAGTATTTTTCATTTTTCCAAAAAAACAGGACTAAAAAAAACAGTCGGTTTTGAAAATGTGAATTTATCCTAAAATATGTTAGTAATGTGGATAAGAATTTGAAATATTTTAATTTTTATCTATTATTAGAATTATATTTTCGCTAACAAATTTAAACATTTTGTTGTAAAAATACAAAATTTTAATTATTTTAGTACAATTATTAGTCATTAAATAAACGAATGAATTGGAAAACACTGGTACAAATTGGATTGATTGGTACAAATCATAGTAAAATCTCCGAAGAGATGATCCGGGAATTACAAGCGATTGGTATTGAGGAAGAAGATCCAGCTCGATTGATGATGAAGGCAGCTGCGATAATGAGTATGAAGAAGAAAGCTGGTACCCGACCGGCAGATTTCACCGGAGATTTACCACTTGCCACCCAGAAGGCACAAACGAATATCTGTAGCAAAAGAGCCGTTCAGTATTTGAATATGATTTTAAAGAGAAATGATCTATCCATCCTCTCAGAATTTCTCATCACTTTAAAAAAATATCATAAATCCCTTCCGCCCGAAGCCCTGCCGCTTATCTTGGATAAAGCCACTAAAATGCCTGTCGTATGGCAAGCCCTTCAACCGGCACTCGGTGACCGGGGGCGCTGGTTGATGCAGCAAAATTCTGAGTGGATAGCACTGGATTATGTCCCTACTTTAGAAGATTGGGAAAATGGCAACACCCAACAAAGAGCTAGCTATCTACGCCATCTACGAGCCGTGGAACCATTGCATGCACTTAGATTATTGGAAGAAACCTGGGAACAAGAAAGTACCGTCACTAGAAAAAAATTACTAAATACACTCCAAATTGGATTGTCGAAAACAGATGATTCTTTTCTTTCCCGACATTTAGCAACCAAACAAAAAAACACCCAGGAAACAGCGGCCTCTCTACTCTCCTTAATTCCTGACTCCACTTATAATCAGCGTATGTTGATACGATTAAAAAAATTAATCAAAATAAAAAAATCCGGCAACCAACTAGCTTTAGAAATCAGCCTTCCAAAAGGAGTAGATGATACCATGATCCTGGATGGAATTAAGGCAAGTGCAAAACTCTACCGCAGCGGCAATAAAGCCAGTCAACTGGCACAAATGATCAACCGATTGCCGCTCAATTATTGGTCTGACCTGACCGGATTATCCGCCCCTGAACTACTACCATTATTTACGGAACATGAATACGGCTATCTACTATTAAATGCGATTTCAGACGCGGCAACCCATCACCAAGATCAGTTATGGAGTCAATTAATTTTGCAAACATGGATATCGAAAACAAACGAAAAATTATGGCAGGATTTTGCACCTTTACGACTAATTCCAGTTATTGACAAATCTCAATATAACCAGTTAGCACTTTCCGGGTTTAAGGAACTAAAATATTTACCTGCGGAAAACACCCCTTTAGACTTTTTACTACAACGAGGAGCGCACGACTGGGAAGAAGACTTATCCCTTACATTTTTTGACCACCTGAAAAGCTGGTTGAAATCTACAGATGCCACCCACTGGGGCGACTGGCATATTCGTAAAATTCTTAGCATTGCCGGGCTGCGAACACCCGCTGACTTATATCCTAAAATAAGTAGAGACTGGCCGGAGCATTTACCCGTTTGGGGAGGCTGGGAAAGAGATGTATTGGGAAGTTTGACGAAGCTGGAACTACGTTATAAAATGGTAAAAGCGTTGAGAAAAGATTAGAAAACCTGATTATTGTTTTACCGCTTTCATTGGAATACCGATGCATTGTTTTTCCATGTAATCCATCATCCGATTAATAAGTTCTTTGGTATCCTCGTCCAAGTTTTCCATATCTTTCTTAAATACTTTATTAATCGCGTGAGACTTTACGGCTTTTATTTCTGCCGGGACATTTTTCATTGCTTTGACAATCTGACGTTGTCGGTGTAATTCGGTGAAAGCGTCGATTTTTCTTTTTAACATCTTCCTACCTTTCACCACCTCGTTCTGTCGAAAACTAAGGTTTTCTTTGGCTAAATTACGCAGGTCCTCAATTTCAATATAATGAACATTAAATTCGTTGACTACTTCACGATCAATATTATTTGGTATCGCCAGATCAATCAAAAGTTTGGTATCTTTTTCGCCTTGAAGAAGTTGGCTATAAAGTTGTGAATTAACCAACGCCTCCGTAGCACCAGTACAAATAATCATCACATCAAAACCTTTCCTATAGTTGTATAAGTCTTCGAGGGCAGCACTGCGTCCTTTGATAATGCCTGCCAGTTGTCTAGCTCGATCAAGACTACGGTTAAAAATGGTAATATTATTAAATTCGTGCTTCCGTAAAAATTTTACTACCAAGGTATTTGTTTGCCCAGCACCAACCAGTAATATTCTGGCATTGCGGGAGACTTTTTGACCTAGTAACTTCTGAATAGCCAGAGATACGATGGAAACTGGTTTTTCACCAATACGTGTACGTGCATAAATTTCTTTAGCCCCTTCTACAGCAGAAGTCATTGCAACTCTTAAATGATCACCAGTCAACTTTAGACTGTGACACTTTTTGTAAGCTTCACGTAACTGGCGTAGGATTTCCCGCTCCCCTACTACTAGAGAGTTCATAGAAGCAGCAACTTCAAAAAGGTGATTTAATGCTTCGCGTCCTTCGTATTTCTGAACCTGATCCAGCATAGCCAGATCAACCGAATTATTGACATTCTGGAAGAAAGAGTTGATGAAAGAATTCTCTATTTTTTGATCCGTGTAAAAAAAATACGTGATTCGGTTACAAGTAGATAGATACATAATCTCCTCTATCTCTAGTTGTTCTTTTAAGGAAAGTAAATGAGCAGGTAATTTGGTATCCTCACAGGAAAAGGCGTATTGCCCCAACGTATTAAGTTTGACATTGTGATGAGTAACCGTTAAAATTTTATAGCCTCCGATCATTAAATAAGGTTTCTTTGGTAGCTAGATCTATTAGCCTTGACTGCAAAAGTAAAGTTTACAGTTAGATTTTTTGTCATAATACTGTGATAAGTAAGACACAAAGATCAACTTCTACAATTCTGGCTGAGTCACCGACAAAATTTTACTTGATAATCACTTTTTCTGCTGCATTAACAAATAAAGTATTGCCTAATTTTTCGTAGCCATCAAACACCTCTATCCCTTCCTGTTTTATTGTTTCTCCTCTAAACCCTAAAATAATCAAATCTGCATCCTGTGATTTTTCGTTAATTACTGCACGTGGTTCTGTGTTTCCCTTACGGGGAATAAACGCAATTTTATTTTGGGATATAGGCAATTGACCATCTTTGATCAACGCAAAAAGATTTCCGCGCTCTTCTTCCAAAGATTCCTCAGGATATATTGCGAATATTTTATATAACTATCCTTCCAATCATTATGCCCAATTATAATGTACCCCAACAAAATCATGAGATTGGCATTTTCGTAATCAGAAAAACTGATCCAAATATGTATCTCTTTTTTAAACCCATATCCTCTTTCCGAACTACCCAAAACCACTACGTCGAAATCTACAGACCGTACCAACCCTAAATTATCGATCATATTTTCCAGGTAAGAAGGTTTATATTTAGAATATTCAAAAAGCGGCAGGTTATTATCCGTTCCGGAGTTCCAAATAATCCAATCTGTCCTACCGCAAATCCAAATCGCAGAAACATTACCGCCCCTAAAATCGTAGATATAGCGGTAAAAAATACCGGTGCTGTACCAAATTTTTTAACGTACTCGCTCATATTGCATTTAAAGATTCTAAAATCAAGTAGCAAAGGTAGCCAATTGAACAAGGGCTTGTTCAATTTTTCCTAATTTCACACATTCAAGAAAACATGGACAGATGCCACGATGCGAAAGAAATTAATATAAGCTATTTTTGTAACCGAATTTCCAATTCTTAACATTTAAAAATTTAAATCACCTTCAAATATGTACAGAACACACAATTGTGGCGAACTTAGAATGGATCATATTGATCAGAACATAACGCTTAGCGGATGGCTACAGGCCAGTCGGGACTTTGGCGGAATGACATTTATTGACTTACGAGACCGATATGGCATCACGCAGTTGGTTTTTAATATGGAAGACGACGAAGCGCTTTGTAATCAGGCGCGGAAGTTAGGCCGCGAGTATGTTTTAAAAATATCGGGACTAGTCAGAGAGCGAACTAATAAAAATCCTAATCGTCCAACCGGAAATATTGAGATAAAGGTCAAATCACTGGAAATACTTAACGCCGCTAAAACGCCTCCTTTCACCATCGAAGAAGAGACGGATGGAGGAGAAGATCTTCGCATGAAATACCGCTATCTGGATTTACGTAGAAAAAAAGTACAGGACAATATTATTTTTAGAAGCCAGCTAGCTATTGAGACTCGTAAATACCTGGCGGGTAAAGATTTTATTGAGGTAGAAACACCCGTACTGATCAAGAGCACTCCCGAAGGTGCCCGCGATTTTGTAGTACCCAGCCGAATGAATACTGGACAATTTTATGCTTTACCTCAATCTCCGCAGACTTTCAAACAAATTCTAATGGTGGCCGGTTTCGATAAGTATTTTCAGATTGTAAAATGTTTCAGAGACGAAGATTTACGAGCGGACCGCCAACCGGAATTTACGCAGATTGATTGTGAAATGTCCTTTGTAACGCAGGAAGACATCCTGAATACTTTTGAGGGATTAACTAAACATTTATTTAAAACCACCATCGGAGTAGAACTAGCAGACTTCCCCCGGATATCCTACGATAAAGCGATGGAAAAGTATGGTTCGGACAAACCCGATTTACGTTTTGATATGGCTTTTACAGAATTAAACGATGTTGCACAGCAAAAAGGGTTTTCCGTTTTTGACAACGCAGAACTCGTCGTCGGAATTTGTGCAACCGGTCAGGCCGATGCCTATTCTAATAAAGATATCAAAGCGCTTACCGAATGGATGCAACAACCGCAGATTGGAGCGAAAGGACTCGTTTATGTCAAGCTTAATCCCGATGGAACTTTTAAGTCTTCGGTTGGTAAATTCTTTTCTGATGATGATCTAAAACGCTGGGCAGACAAGATGAATGCAAAACCAGGAGATTTATTACTGATTCTTTCCGGAGAAACTGAAAAGACCAGAAAACAGCTCAACAATCTTCGGCTGGAAATGGGACGAAGAATGGGCTTGATGAAGGAAGGAGATTTTAAGCCATTATGGGTTTTAGATTTTCCACTTTTGGAATGGGACGAAGAATCTGACCGTTTCCACGCTATGCACCATCCGTTTACTTCTCCAAAAAAAGAAGATATTGATCGTATGATGGACGGTGACCACGCAACCATGAAATCTTTAAGAGCAGATGCCTATGATCTAGTAATTAATGGTTCTGAAATTGGTGGTGGTTCTATTCGTATTCACGACCGAGCACTACAGTCTCGGAATTTTGATCTGTTGGGCTTTTCAAAAGAAGAAGCAGCTGACCAGTTTGGGTTTTTGCTTGGTGCGTTTGAATACGGAGCACCACCCCACGGTGGAATCGCATTTGGTTTTGATCGGTTGTGTGCTGTATTAAAGGGACAATCCTCTATCCGGGACTTTATTGCTTTCCCAAAAAACAATCAGGGACGGGACATGATGATCGACGCCCCGTCCACAATTTCTGCAGAACAACTAGAAGAATTAGCACTCTTGCTTGATAAAGAAGATATGGAACCCTAAATTTAAAGTATTAAATGTTAATATATAAAAAGTAAATAGACAAGTGGGTTAGATTTTTCCCAGGGATTTAATCTGCTTGCTTTTACTACCATGTTTAGGGTAATTTTACTTACAGGCTTTTAAATGGCCAAAGATTCCCTTACATTTGTATTGCTGGATATTTTTAAAAGTAGTATCTTGTTCTCCCACAACTCCTAAGTAAAGCATTTCATTAAGGCCACATAACTTAAATTAAAACTTAATTATAGGCTTACTTTTTTGACTGTTAACAACTATTCACTAAGACGTATTTCTCCAACGTCCCAATTTAGAGCAATTTAACGCCAATATTGGTGGTGCCCCCCCAACTCCAAAAAAAATAAATGTGTATTCTCGAATGCACATTTATTAAAATTCTTGCAAAATATTTTTTAACCATTAAATTTTAGACACTCATGAAAAAGATTTTTCTTTCTCTATCCATTTTGTTATCAGCAGGATTATTATGTGCCCAAAGCAACACTAGTAATCTTCAGCAACTTGGTGATGACAACAATGCAGGTATCACTCAGCAGGGAGCTACCAACTCAACTTTAGTTATCCAGAATGCAGACAACAACGTTGTTGATTTAAGCCAGGCTGGAACTAATAACGTTGGAGAAATTCAGCTAAGTGGTGGTAACAACGCCGTTAATCTTGCTCAGGTAGGAGATGCTAATAACGCCGTGAGCCTTATGGCAGATGGAGATAACGTATCTGCTATCTCTCAGGAAGGTAACTTGAATACTACTCGTCAGGAAGTTGAGGGTACTGGTAACGACCTTACCGCTACTCAAGAAGGTAATGGCAACACAGTGATTCAATTACAGGCTGGTCTTGGAGTCAACACTGCCTTTGTTCAGCAGGTAGGTGATAACAACCTTGCCACACAGGAGCAAGCTGGTGAAAACAGTTCTATCTCTATTCAACAACTAGGTAGTAACAGTGCTGCTATCATTCAGCAAACTGGTGTTTCTAACAACATTTCTGCTATGCAGGAAGGTAACGGAAATACGATGAACGTTGCTCAGAATGGTAACAACAATTTCGCTGGTGCTGAAAATCAGGTTTTACTTGATCAATTTGGTGACAACAACAACATTCTTCTTTCTCAAGATGGAAATGAAAATGCTGCTGCTATCAGCCAGGAAGGTAACGCTAACGATGCGATCAACACGCAGACTGGCCAAACTAACAACAGTATTATTCTACAGGCAGGAAGCCGTAACACTGCTACGGTTTCTCAGTCCGAGAACTAAGATATTGTTTGTGTTTTACTAAAAAGATTCCGTCTCTGGAGAGACGGAATCTTTTCTATCAAAAAAAGCTCATGAAATTTTCTATAAAATTCGTTTTAATAACGACCATTCTTTTTACAGCTTCCCTTGCCTTTGGACAAACACCGGAAGACTTTCTACAGGAGTCCTCTCTTTTGTTAGAGCAGGAAATCAACGCACAGAATGGTAACCAAACCATTATTCAGCAAAAAGGAAGAGGTAACGAAGCCGAAGTTTTCCAAACACTAACGGATAGTAAAAAGGCAAATATTGCACAGTTATTGCAAAGTGGTGAATTCAACCTTGCCATTATTCGGCAGGAAGGACAAGCTAATAAATTAGCACTTGTTCAACAAGGTAGTAATAATTATTACGAATTAGACATGATTGGATCAAATAACGAAATCAATATTCTCCAGGATGGAAATGATAATAAAATTGTTCAGTCAATCAATCAAGTAGATGGTCTGAATATTGACCTTATCCAAATAGGAAACGATAACGAAATTATCCAAGTTTTAGAAGGAAATATTGAAAATAAGGAAATAAGAATTATTCAGGAAGGTGATGGATTGAGATTAAAAATAGAACAATCCAAAATCTAAAATCTTCTCCCCCTTGATTTTTACCTAATTATTGTTTATAATAGTCAGCGATATGAAAGGGGTTAATTTATACATCATGTTTTTTCTTCTGGCCATCAGTAATCTGACTGCTCAGAGCGAGTCCGTTAACATCAGTGCCTGGATTGAGGTTGTAGAATTGCCCAAAACTAAAAAAATTGAGCTCCGAGGAATGATCAAAAATGATTCTGACCAAGAACTGACGCTCTACCAAAAAATGGATATTACCAAATCTGGATCTAACGGAACCGCTAAACATCATCAGAGCGGAAATTTTACAGTTAGTCCTAATCGTACAAAAATCCTTGGCCGTAGCAGTTTTTATAAAAACAAGGCGGATGATTACAGGGTGATTTTCCAAATCCGTAACGACCTGGGCACTATCTTTATCGATTCTTTGTACTATCCGGAAAAGACCATCACCTTGCAAAAAGAAGCAATAGCCGAAACTGTTCCGCCTAGTACCACCACCATACAAACTAAAGAAAGTACAGCCGTAGTCGTTCCGCCACCTGCCAATAAAAGACTTGCCCCAGTACTTGAAAAACTAATTCCTACCAACAAGAAAAAAACAATTACTTCTACCAAAAAGGCCCGAGCGACAGTCCCAGTAGATGTTCTAGAAATTGACGGTTTGATCATCGATGAAACCCGTTCCAAAATAGCACGTGATTTTTATGATTTATTTTATAAAAAATGGATTGCTCCAAATGGAGCAAAGAACTTCTCTATTTACGTAAGAGAAGAACCCTCCCGTGGTCGGGGGGCACAGGTTTCGTTGACCTTAAATGAAGATAAAATATTCCAAAATTTCGTTCCTCCCCGTTATGATGCCCTCGAAAATGTGGTAAACTTTGCTATTCGTGTCACTCGCGCACGCCTTAGTGCCAAAGCAAAAATCAATGATCAACTGAAAGAGGAGGATCAGATGGGCAGTGGCATTTAAAGTAAAAAGTATGTATGCAATTTTACAAGAATTGAAAAATAACACCATGAAAAATAGACTAACTTCAATTACCTTTTTTATCATCTGTTTCTGCTTCGTAGGAACTTTTTGTAATGCCCAGGATTTGGTTTACAAACCCGTTAACCCAGCCTTTGGTGGCGAAACCTTTAATTACCAATGGATGCTTAACTCTGCTCAAGCACAAAATTTAATCAAAGAACCAGAAGACGATGATGCTTTTTCCTTCAATCAAAATACCACACTGGATGATTTTGCCGAAACTTTAAACCGTCAGATTTTGAGTCAAATTTCTCGGGAGTTAACCACCAGTCAATTTGGAGAATCAGGCTTAGAGGAAGGTTCTTATACCATCGGTAATTTTCAGATTGATGTAAATAATACGACTGAGGGATTATCCATCACCATTCTTGACACTGCTTTAGGGGAGCAAACACAAGTTATTATTCCTTTTTTCTAGAAAAAAGATAAAAACGTTGAATCTTATTGTTTTACTCCCTAACTTGCGAGTCAAGACGAATTGAGTGCTTTATTGTTCGTATCTTAAGTTAACTCCTACCACATTTATTGATTGACGTTTCCTATTTCCGTTTTAAGAATTTTCACCAATTAAGATCTTCTTCTTGTAAGAAGACTACAACACGCATTACTAATGAAGGGAACGACTTTACTTAATAATGTGATGTTCAGCCTGCTGATCGTCATTTTATGCTCCGGTTGTAGCCTACTATTGCACCAGCCGGTAGCTCCTACCAAAGCGCGTCTGGGAGAAGAGACACAATCAACTATAGATTTAAAAAATCTTCCAGAAGCCAAAAACCCAATCATCGTTGCGGTCTATAAATTTCGGGATCAGACCGGACAATACAAACCCAGTGAAAATGGAACCAGTTGGTCTACTGCAGTCACACAAGGTGCAACCACCGTACTGATAAAAGCCCTCGAAGATTCCAAATGGTTTGTTCCCATCGAACGTGAAAACGTAAGTAATTTATTGAACGAGCGAAAAATCATCAGATCCAGTCGTGCTCAATACAACACCGAAGGCGAAGCCACCAATCAAAATGATCTACCTCCATTACTCTATGCGGGCGTCATCCTGGAAGGTGGTATCATCTCTTATGATGCCAATGTGATTACCGGCGGTGCTGGACTCCGTTATTTTGGAGCAGGCGCTTCTGGACAGTATCGACAAGATCGAGTTACGGTATATCTTCGGGCCGTTTCTACCAGTAATGGGAAAGTACTCAAAACAGTTTATACTTCTAAAACCATTCTATCTCAAGCAATGGATGCCGGGTTATTTCGCTTCGTTCAATTTGGGCGTTTGCTCGAAGCAGAAACAGGATTTACCTACAATGAACCTTCCGAACTCGCGCTCACCGAGGCCATCGAAAAAGCAGTGATGAGTCTGATCATAGAGGGAGTAAAAGAAAATCTTTGGGAATTAAAAGAAGCGCGCAATGTAGTTTCGGATGCTTTTATTCAATACGATAAAGAGAAAGAACGCATTCCGCAAACTGATATCTTTAATAAGGTTTTAGACAATCGTAGAAAACAGATTGGCTTGAATCTTTCTACCACTTCTTTACAATACAAAGGAGATTATCCAGATCCAGCCATCTCAACAGGATTAGAAGCCGGGATACTTTTTTCTCCAGGACCTAAACTTGGGATTGCCTTTAATTATGGAATGAGTTCTCTCTCCACTAAAGACTTTTTTCGAAAAGATGTTACTTACGCAGATCTTAACCTCGCCTATCGTTTTTCGCCATACAATTTATTAACGCCTTACGGATATGGTGGTATTGGCTTCCTTACCGAAAATGCCGCTGGCCGATTCGACCTTTCTAATAGAAAATATCCTAAAGTTAACCTTGGAGCTGGAGTAGAATTTTTGATAAATAACTCGCTTGGCCTTAAAACATCACTAGATTATAACATCATGATGAGTGATGATTTTGACACTGTAACGCAAGGAAGGTATAATGATCACTACTGGCGGGGAAACATAGGATTACACTTTTATTTTGGTCGAGAAATTCGCGCTGAACGAAAATTTAAATATTCTAAAAAGAAATAATAATGACTTCTAAATATATAGTAATCGTTTTTTTACTTGGCCTGGTATTGTTGACAAGTTGTAATGAAGATACCATTCAGCCCCAACTATTTGGTAGTATTGAAGGTCAAGTGTTACGCAAGGATGACCTTACACCACTTAGTAATGTTGCCATCAGTACCACACCTACTTCTAGCTCTGTTATTACGGATATCGCCGGAAATTTCACCCTTGAGAATATTCTTATCGGGACTTATTCCATTCGGGCAGAGAGAGAAGGTTTCGTGATTAAACAGGAAGGCGTTACCGTTACTGGAAATAGTGCAGGACAGGTTGTTATCCGTATGGAAAAAGATACCTCTATCAGTGCTCCTCCTACCACTCCACAGGTTATCTCACCCTTGGATGGAGCTCAGGATCAATCGGTAAATATTCGCCTGGAATGGATTTCTGTCGATGAAGATGAAGAGGATATACTACTTTATGACCTGTACTTATACGAGGATCAACAATCTGATCCCATTTTGGAAGTAATGGATATCTCGGATAATTTTTTGGAAGTAACCGATCTTCAATTTGGTAAAAATTATTATTGGCAGGTCAGTGCCAAAGATGGACGTACTGCTCCCGTTTTTAGTATGCTCTGGCGATTTAAAACAGAAGAATTTCCAGACTACCGCTTTCTATTCGCGAGGGAAATTGATGGAAAATATGATATCTATTCGGCCAATGATCTCGGTGATGAGATAAAATTGACCGATAATAATGCCAGTAACTGGAGACCGATCATGAGTCCTAATCGAGACAAAATTGCCTTCATTTCCAATGCAGGAATTGATCTGCATATTTATGTTATGAATCGTGATGGCTCTAATATCACTCAAGTCACCACTTTGCCAATTAGTGGTCTAAATAGTTTTGAGTTGGATTTTAGCTGGTCACCCGATGGTACCCAAATACTTTATATGCGAAATTCTATTCTGAACGTCATCAATACCGACGGTACTGGATTAAGTGTTCTCACAGAAGCTCCTCCGGGTACTACTTTTGTAGAATGTGACTGGGTAGGTTCTGGCAATAAAATATTGGTACGTACGCTAGGAAACGCGCCGTACGCTTCCAACATCTGGTTATTAGAATCTAATGGTGCTTTTGTTGATACGGTCATTCCCGATTTACCGGGTAGTACTGGTGGAGGTGTATTCTCAATTCCTGGAACAAAAATTCTCTACACACAGGATATTTCTGGCTTCAATTCTATCACTGGCAGGCAATTAAATGCCCGGGTTTTTCAGGTGGATATCAACTCCGGAGTCCGCGTGGACTTATCCTACGAAAAAGTAGATGGCACTAATGATTTAGATGCTCGCTACTCGCCGGACGGTGCTAAAATCATTTTTACGAATACCAATAATGATGGAATTTCTCAAAAAAATATTTACATCATGGACCTGGATGGAGACAATCGAGCGCTGCTTTTTGAAAATGCGGAGATGCCCGAGTGGAAATAGGTAATTAGTTCTACCTTGATTTTGTAGGATGCTTTGTAATCAATTGATTGGGGCTATTTATCTTTCAAATTGAATTATAAGCACTCATCAAATTCCCGTAGACTTTCCATCCAAACTCACCTTATTTTTTTCTTCCCAATACTCGCAAATTCCAGATTCTCCTTTTTCATCCGCCCATTTTTCTAACCTTGTACGCTGCTCCTGATACTCGTATAAAGGTACCGCATAACCACACGAGGTTTGTACGGATTCGATGTCCATTTCAAAAATTTGACGTCGGCCACCGTAAGCGGGGAACAATTCGGCCAGGGTATCCCACTCGGGATGTTCCGGCTGATAAAATATAGCTGTTCCGTATAAACGCAGGATCAGCGGATTGCCCATAAAAGAACAAAACATAATCGTCATTCGCTTATTCTCCAATACATGCGCTGCCGTTTCATTCCCACTCCCTGTCAGATTCAACCAAATAATTTTGTTATCTCCCACGATTCGAAACGTATCCATTCCTTTAGGTGATAAATTTACCTTTCCATCCGCCGGAGCAGTAGCTACAAAAAACATCTGCTGCTCTTGAATAAACTTTTTTAGCGGAGTGGATAACTTTGTTAGTATCTTTCCCATAATTTTTATTTTATTAGAAATTTTTTTTTGGATCATAAATATGCTAAAAATATGCGTCAAATTGCTGCTATGGCCCGATACTCCAAAAATATGGAGTGGGCTTGTCCTGTTTTAGATAATGACCTTGAACTGCTATTGATTGGGTTATCCGACTTTGGCCAAAAAGCAGCGGGTACAATTAACTTGATTGAGTTACCAAATATAAACGAGCATTTTGAAAAAGACGCAATTTTTGCCATAACCGAATCAGACAAAATGGCTAACGAAATCTGCTTACCTATGGCGGGTACCATTGTTGAAGTTAATACTTCGCTAATTAACGATCCGACTTTGATCAATCAAGATCCCTATGATAAAGGCTGGATTGTAAAAATAAAACCGGATCGAAAAGGTGACTTTTCACAACTAATGTCCTCCCAAGAATTTAAAGAATATATTGGTGCTTTTTTTCGGTGAATATAGACGGTAAGTTTGGTTTTTCCAGCAGAAGCATCCAGTTTCCAGAGGGGCTTAAACCGGCCCCTGGTGTATGAGCCACATTAATCAGATAGTTTGCCTAAAAATTTCCAGTATCCTTCAATTAGGGTTAACGAATGTTATTATTAAAGCGTAAATTCGTAAACTTGTAATAAAGTAAATATCTTCACTATATATTGAACATTATTGTGTCTCTAAAACAACTTATTCCTCATTTTATCCAAGAGCAATTTTTAAATAATCGCACCTGTGGTCATTTTAATGCTTACACTATTTTCATTGACCTGTCTGGTTTTACGCCGCTAACAGAAACGCTGATGAAAGAAGGGAACGAGGGTGCCGAGGAATTGTCAAATAGTCTGAATAATATTTTCGAACCGATGGTACAGGTGGTTTATCAAAACAGAGGCTTCATCCCTTACTTTGCTGGCGATGCGTTTACTGGCATTTTTAAATACACTAAAGATCCCATTGAAGTCATCCAAACTGCCTGCCAACTACGCGCGCTATTTGTCCAAGAAGGGATCAAAAAAACCCGATTTGGTGACTTTGAAATCGGAATTAAAATCGGAATTTCTTCTGGTGAAGTACGCTGGGGGATTGTTGGTACTCAATTGAACGCTTTTTATTTTCGGGGGCCTGCTATTAATAACTGTGCTGCTGCTGAACATTATGCATCGGGACAGGAAATTATTCTGGATCAGCATATTTTAGAAAAAATTCCAGCCCAAAAATATTCGCTGGAAGATTTAGGTAATGGTTATAAAAAATTACTTTCTACCAAAGTTAAACATAATTTTGCAACAGATGCTTGTCAGATTCAATCGATTTCTGAAAAAGTACTCCGGAATTTTTTACCCAAGTCCATTGTTCGGTTTAATGATGCTGGAGAGTTCCGTAGAGTAACCACGATTTTCATCTCTTTTGACGGAATCATTCAACACGAAGACTTTGATAAATTTACTTCTCTGGTTCTGGACCAGTTCAGCACTTTTTCTGGTTATTTTAAAGAAATAGATTTTGGAGATAAAGGAGGGGTGATACTTGGTTTTTTCGGTGCGCCTATTTCATTTGAAAACAATACCGAAAGAGTCCTCGAACTTGCTTTGGCTATCAAAGAAGGTACCGAAATACTCTCAGAAAAAACACCTATTAAGATAAAAATGGGGATTACCGCCGGACTAGCCTTTACAGGTATCATCGGAGGTGCAGAACGTTGTCAGTACGCAGCCGTAGGAAACCGAGTCAATATCGCTGCTCGGTTGATGGTCAAAGCCGACTGGGGGGAAATTCTGGTGGACGAAGAAATACGAAAAGCCAAACAATTTAAATTTGTTCACAAGGGAGACATACAATACAAGGGCGTTGCCCAGGATATTCCTACCTATGTTTTTCAGGGCAGAAAAACGTTGATCAAAAGTGGCTATAAAGGAGCTATGAAGGGACGTAAGAAAACCCTGAAAAAACTCTATAGCTTTATCGCCCCAGTGCTTAGTGGTGATTATAATGCACTCACTTATATCTTTGGAGAGGCTGGATCAGGTAAAAGCAGAATTACTTTCGAGCTACGAAAAAAACTGAAAAAGAAAAAAGACCTTACCTGGATCGTCTGTCAGGCGGATCAAATTTTACAAAAGCCGTTTAACCCTTTTATTAGTGCCTTGAGTTTTTTCTTTGATCAGGCCGCCAACGATGGTGATAATATACTCAACCTGGAAAAATTTGAAGAAAATTTTAACTTTCTCTACGATGATTTAAAAACCTCCGCACACGGACAGGCAGAAGTTGTTCGTAAAGAATTACTAAGGACTAGATCAATCCTTGCCGCCCAGATTGGTATCTTTTACAAAGATTCACTTTGGAACCGACTAGATGCTAAAGGTCGTTATCAAAATATCACCAGTGCGCTGACCAGTTTTTTTCTGGCACTCGCCATCATCCGACCACTCGTTATTGAACTCGAAGACGGTCACTGGTACGATGATAGTTCGCAAGAGTTTCTCAATTCTTTTTCTAAAATAATTACAGGTTTTCCGATTTCCCTGGTGGTCACTTCGCGCTACGAAGATGATGGAACCAAAAATTTGTTAATTTCCAAAGAAGTACTAAAAGAAAATTATATTCGTCTTCAGCAGATCAACCTAAAAAACCTTTCACTGAAAGCAATCAAAATGGTACTGGAACAGAAACTTGGTGGATCGACACATCCAGATTTTGACCTGAATATTCATCAACTCACCAACGGAAATCCATTCTACCTCGAACAAGTTATTGCTTATTATCTAGAAGAAACCTTCTTAGTCCAAGAGGCCGGAATGTGGAATTTAAAGGAAACCCACGGAGTTGTTTCTGACTCCATCAATGCCATCCTGATGGCCCGGATTGACCGACTCTCTGATCTTGTAAAAGCGACGGTCAAAACCGCCGCAGTCATCGGCAGAGAATTCGAAATCCCTGTCCTTTCCGCTGTTTTACAAAACCACGAAGATTTTAATTTTGATTCTCAGACCACCATTAAAGAACAAATTAATGCCGCCGAAAAAGGACAAATTTGGCAGGCCATGAATGAGATTAAATATATTTTCCGTCACGCCTTATTGCGAGAAGCCGTTTATGAAATGCAATTGCGGACGCAATTAAGAAAACTGCACCTGACTATCGCAGAGTCCATCGAAAAAATATACGAAGATAATTTATCCGAAAAATATATTGATCTGGCCTTTCATTACGAACAAGCTGAATTATCTGAAAAAACTAATTTCTACCTAGAGAAAACAGCAGATTTTGCAAGAAGAAATTTTCAAAATGCTCAAGCCCTCAAATACTACGACCGAATTTTAAATAAACTGAATGCGGGAATAGAAGACGAAAAAATTGCCCAAATTCTACTCAGCAAAGGAAGTGTATTAGAACTCATCGGACAATGGGACACGGGGAAAGAAATTTACGAAGAAGGATTAAAATTAGCGCTACAGACAGAAAATAATTTGATAAAAGGCAGGGCCCACACAAAATTAGGACACTTACTGCTTTTACAAGGAGAGTATCAAAAAGCACGAACTCATTTTGATAAAGCACTCGAATATTTTTACATAAAAAAAGATCAAATTGGCATCGTTCGAGTTACTGGAAATCTAGGAAATTTATATTTTCGGCAAGGAGAATACAAACAAGCTATTGATTTTTTCAAACGAACAATCGCCGAATCAGAATCTCTTACTTACCACACTGCTAATGCACAGATTGTTGCAAATCTCGGACTGACTTATATGAATCTGGGGCGCTACGACGAAGGGATTAGGGAGCAGCAAAAGCAGTTAAAAAATAGTGAAAAAAATGGGGACCGGCGGGGAATGGCCACCTTATATGTCAATTTGGGAATCGTCTATTTTGAGAAAGGAGATTTTGATAATGCTTTATCCTGTTATGAAAAAGGATTAGAACTAAGTCAGGAACTGGGCAATAAACTACTCACCTCCATTGCTATCGGCTGCATCGGCAGCGTATATCAACAAAAAGGTGATTACAAAAAAGCAGCGGATCATTTTATCCAGGATCTGGAACTTTGTGAACAGCTCGGCGATAAGCAGGGCATCGCAATTGCCTTGGGGCTGATTGGAGAATTGCGAAGTATAGAAGGAGAATTTGATTTAGCCGTTGATTATTTAAATCATTGCAGCTTTTTATGCGAAGAGTTGGGTTATCAAAAAGGAATTGCGAAAGCGGTCAATAATCTGGCTGACATTTATTATCTGAAAGAAGAATACGAAACCTCTATTATCCACTACGAGCAGGCAATACGTATTTCCAGAAATATAAAAAACAGATTGATTCTTTGTTCCAGTCTATTGGAAAAAGCACAAACTTTACTCGACATGCAAAATCAGCAGAGCGCCCCTGAACTGGTGGCCGAAGCACAGCAAATCGCAACGTCACTTGGTAATCCCGACCTCTCCTTTCATGGTGAGCTACTCCAGGCTCAAATTCTACACTATCAAGGAGCATCCGCAGAAGCCATCCGTTTATTAGGAAAAATGCTGAATAATTATCCCGAAGACGAGAAAACAGCAAATATTTACTTTGAGTTGAACAAACTGGCCCCGAATCACAAGACTGCGCGTTTACGTGCGTTAGAACTATATACCACTCTTTTCTCCAAAACCCCTAAATTTATTTACAAAAAGCGTATTGATCGCCTATCCTGACAAAACATGAAATTATTGACTATTTTATTTTTTTCGCTTTCAACCCTTTTAGGATGTATTGAAAACCCTAATCATGCATCCGTTAATTTTTCGACCAAATTATCCGCCAAAAATTCTGGCGATTCTGATTCTCTAGCCGCGCCAGTTGCTATCGCCATCAGTACGGCTCATTATCACTTTCCTTACCAACTCACCAAACCTGATCAGTCTTTCAAAATGCCTGATAAACTGGAAGAAATTTCCGGTTTGACAATTGGTCCTAAAAATAAATTCCTCTATACTGTTCAGGATGAAAAAGGAAATATTTATAAGATAGATCTTAATTCGGGAGAGGTAACCAAAAAAATTGATTTTGGTAAAGATGGAGATTACGAAGGGTTGGCTTATCACCAAAACACCATTTATGTGACCAAAAGCAATGGAACTATTTACCAGGTAAAAGATCCCGATGGAGAAGATCTGGTTGTCTCCACTTATAAAACAGACCTAAAGGGTAAAAATGACGTGGAAGGCCTTTGTTATCAAGCCGCATCCAATAGTCTTCTTCTTGCTTGTAAAGGAATACCGACAATGGGAGAAACAACCGAAGAAGCGGCTAATCGAAAATCTGTGTACCGTTTTGACTTAGCAACAAAAAAACTCATTGCAGACCCACTTTATAAAATCACATTAAGGAAGGTCCAGCAGTTTCTAAAAAAAGCGACTCATCATTCCGAATTCCAAAATTTCCAGTCTTATCTTAGTCAGGATAACTTTAAGTTTAGCCCTTCTGGAATCGCTATTCATCCCGAATCACATGAAATTTATATCTTGTCCTCTTCCAAAAAAATGCTTTTAATTATGAATGTAGCGGGAGATATTCAATATTTAGCCAAATTAAATAAAAAAATTCATCGTCAACCGGAAGGCATCACTTTTGGAAAAGACGGGACCCTCTACATTGCCAACGAAGGAAAAGGAGGTCATGGCAGAATTTACGTATATGAACCACAAAATTAGTACACGCTGTATTTACGACTAGAGATTTTTCACTCTTCAGTTACTCAACTGACGATTAATTCACATATCCTTTATTTACCATAAGGTATTTTTATTAAAAAAAAGTAACTTTAACCCTCAATTGGTCTAAGATCAAAATCATCAGCAGCACCGCCTGCTCATACACTTAAATTTATACAACCAACAGCCATTATGAGTATAATTGAAATGAAAGTTCCCGTAATCGGAGAGTCTATTACTGAAGTCACCCTTTCTAAATGGCTGGTTGCCAACGGTGATTACGTAAATATTGACGATCCAATCTGTGAATTTGAATCCGATAAGGCTACACTCGAATTTCCAGCAGAAGCTGCGGGAACAATCAGTTTTGTCGCCAACGAAGAGGATGATCTGGAAATTGGTGCCCTGGTAGCCAAAATAGATACCAGCGCCAGCAAAGGTAAGACCGCGCCGAAAGAAAATAACAAAGAGACACCTGCCACAAAAGAGGCACCCAAGAAAGAAGAAAAAGAAGCACCTGTCAAAAAAGCTACCGCCTCGCCCCCAAAAGGACAGATCATAGAAATGAAAGTTCCCGTAATCGGGGAGTCCATCACCGAAGTTACCCTTTCTCAGTGGCTGAAAGGTAACGGAGATCACGTCAATATCGACGAGCCAATCTGTGAATTTGAATCCGATAAAGCAACCCTGGAATTTCCGGCAGAGGCTTCCGGCAAACTAATCTACGTCGCTGCCGAAGGCGATGACCTGGAAATTGGTGCTCTGGTGGCTAAAATTGAAGTAGGTACATCTTCTGATAATGGTGCCGCCGAAGATGATGTAGAGGAGGTTCCAGTCGAAAATCTGGAAACGGAAAATAAAGAAGATTATCATTACGCTGATGGTCATCCTTCTCCCGCCGCCGCTAAATTGATGGCAGAAAATAAATTAACCGAAGAAGATATTAAAGGTACGGGTAAAGACGGACGGATTACCAAAGAGGATGTAATGACGGCCGTTGCTAATCGAAAAAATAAACCGGCCACCTCCACCTCCGCTTCTTCCAACGGAAAGACTACCGCTCCGGCCAGGGTAAGTTCTGCTTCTCCAACTCCTGCTGGCGAGCGTGGCGAACGTATTCAAAAAATGAGCCGAATGCGCCGAACCATCGCCAAACGATTGGTTTCTGCCAAGAACAATACTGCCATGCTGACCACTTTCAACGAAGTGGATCTGACCAACATCATGGCCATGCGTAAAAAATACCAGGAAGAATTTGTTGAAAAATACGGTACCAAGCTTGGCTTCATGTCGCTGTTTTCAAAAGCCTGCGCCAAAATTCTCATGGAAATGCCGGATGTCAACGCTTCTATAAGTGGTGATAATATCGTCTACCACGATTACGTAGATATTTCTATTGCGATCTCTACGCCAACCGGACTAGTCGTTCCTCCGGTGAAAAATGTGGAAAAAATGAAATTCCACGAAATTGAACTAGCCATTAAAGCGCTCGCTGGTAAGGCACGAGCCGGCGAACTGACCCTCGACGAAATGAAAGGTGGAACCTTTACGATCACCAATGGTGGTGTTTTTGGTTCAATGATGAGTACGCCGATTTTGAACGAGCCGCAATCCGCGATTCTGGGGATGCATACCATTCAGCAACGTCCAATGGCCATCGATGGAGAAGTAAAAATTCGTCCAATGATGTATTTGGCACTTTCTTATGACCACCGGGTGATTGATGGCAGTACTTCTGTGACATTTTTAGTAAAAGTTAAGCAACTGCTAGAAGATCCGGTTAAGCTGCTTTTATTATAAGATGCAGATTAATTTTAGCCGCCTTATGTGGCGTTATTTTTGTATAAATTCAGATTAGAAC
The DNA here is from genome assembly GCA_938008185.1 of uncultured Saprospiraceae bacterium. Classification (GTDB taxonomy): domain Bacteria; phylum Bacteroidota; class Bacteroidia; order Chitinophagales; family Saprospiraceae; genus JALZUU01. The sequence goes on along the minus strand of CALLLR010000055.1, from coordinate 5,013 downwards.
AGGCTGGTTTTGACGATCAGACTGTTTTATTATTTCCAAAAGACGGATGCACAATGACTTTAAAGGAATTTTTTGATCTGTTAGCTGATAAACCTCTCCTGTTGATGGCCTATTTCGGGATGATTCCGCTTACGGCGCTCATCACGGGTTTTATGGGTAAAAATGAAGGTCACCTGAGTCCCTGGAAGTATTTATACTCGGCATTAATCTATCTGATCTGTGTTCCAGGTATCTTTTCCATTACACTCAATGTTTATTTATTTTTATTTGAAAAACAGAGTGTTTTCAATGCGAATATTTATACCCAGATTTTTCCAATTTTATCCATGTTCATAACCTTGCTATTAATAAAAAATAATGTTCCACTAGATCGTGTTCCTGGTTTTAATAAGTTATCTGGGCTCTGTATCGCCATTTTTAGCAGCTTGGTTTTTATGTGGATTATTGATCGAACGCGTATTTTTGTGATTTCCGTTGTCCCGTTTTATTACGTCGGAATTATGTTTATCGTGTTACTACTAGCTTTCCGATTTGGAATCGGCAGGATGTTTAGTGCAAAATAGCTATTCGCGCCGTTAGCTTCACTTAAATCGCGTCTTCTAATAGTGTAGAAAGTAAACGAACAATTGCTTACGTTAAAAATTAACCAACTCTTCACTTTTCTATTTCCCACATTTGATCACGACCCTTCTTGAGGAAGTGGTATACTTGCACGGTCAGGTCTACTCCGAAAGTAGGTTCAACTAGATTTATTTTATCATCAAAACCCTGATAAAATCATACCTCTGGTTTGTATTCTCACTTGTGTGGCTGTCAAGTTACGCGCAAGAACAGGAGCTTCGTGCCCGTTTCATTCCTCAGGCAATCGACCTTGATGGTAAACTACTAGAGGCAGAGTGGACCGCCGCCGACAAAACCACGCTTTTTTGGATGACCTTTCCACGAGATTCCATTCGAGCTCAATCCATTACCGAAGTCCGGATATTACACGATGAATACTTTCTGTACATTGGTGCTACCTGTACCGATCAAACGCCGGGAAATTTTGTGGTACAATCGTTAAAAAGAGATTTTGATTTTTCGGTCAACGATGCCTTCGCCGTTTACCTCGATGCCTTTAAAGACGGAAACAATGCCCTGGGTTTTGCCGTCAATCCTTTTGGTGTTCAGTGGGATGCGATCATCTCTGATGGTGGACACAAAGAAAAATCTATCAATACCAACTGGGACGGGGTGTGGTACGCTGAAGTCTGGCAAGATCCTGGCAAAAAATCATGGTCGGTTGAAATTGCCATACCATTCAATATCTTACGGTACGATCATCAGCAAAAAGACTGGAAAATAAATTTTACCAGAAATGACCTAAAAAGCAACGAGGTATCCACTTGGATACCTATTGCCCGGGGTTTTGAGACGACGACCCTTTCTTCTATGGGGACGCTTAATTGGGAAAAACCATTAAAAAAACCTGGATTGTCCACCATCGTTAATCCCTACGTAGCTGTCGGTGGGGTGCAAAATAATAAAAATGATAAAGCAGCAACGGCACTTTTTAATACGGGAATGGACGCAAAAATTGCGATCAGTTCTTCACTCAATCTGGACCTTACACTCAAGCCGGATTTTTCGCAGGTAGAAGTTGACCGGCAGGTAATTGACCTGCAGCGATTTGAACTTTTCTTTCCGGAAAAAAGACCTTTCTTTTTAGAGCATAGCGATTTATTTGAAAAAATAGGCAATAGCCGAATTCGTCCTTTCTTTTCCCGGAGAATTGGTAGCGCTGGAGAAGATCCGGTTAATATTTTGTACGGTGCTCGACTAAGCGGTAATTTAAATGACAAATGGCGAGTCGGACTGATGAATGTACAAACAGAATCTCCTCAGGGAGAGACCACCCACAAAAATTATACAGTTGCTACGGTGCAAAGAAATCTTTTTCAAGGATCTTCCCTCACCGCTTTTATGACCAATCGACAGGGCTTTAACAAGTGGCGACCAGGTAGTGATTATCAGCGAGTTGGCGGACTTGAATTTGATTACCGTTTTTTCGCTTCCCGACTGACGGGCAAAGCTTTTTTGCATTACGCCTTTAATGACGCTACTACTCAGGCAGCCAAAGCTTTTACTTTTAAGACGCGATACAAAGAAAAAAATTATAGCATTTTTTTAGGAGTGGATAGTGTAGAAGAAGGTTATTTTTCTGGAATGGATTACGTACCCAGATTATATCACCTGGATAATGTTCGGGATACAACGATTCAGATTGGCTACGTAGATGTAAGAAATAGCGGTTATTATCGATTCTTTTTTAACCAACATAAAATCCTGGATTTTATCAGTCCAAGTTATCAAATTGATTTGTTTTTTGATCAAGCATATCAATTTTTGGAATACCGCCTTGAACTGGATTTGACCTTACAATTTAAAAATTCTGCTTATTTCAATTTGCAGTATAGCAATACCGCGCCGCGATTACTGGTACCATTATTACTCAATGGACTTGAACTACCTTTCGACATCGGCGTCTACCATAACAGAGGATATTTATTGACTTATGATACCGGACAACGGAAACGATTTTCTGCCCACGCCAGTATCGGTTATCGCTTCGAATATACGGGACATCACTTTGATTTTACCAGTGATTTTATCTATCGTCTAAACCGACATTTTAACGCAGGACTCAACTTCTCAAAACAAGACCTGGGCGGGTTTGACAATCAGGAAGAAATTATACACTTTGTCTTGCTAGGCAGCAAGCTTGAATATTCTTTTAATCGCAATATTTCCTTTACCACCTTTTTACAATACAATACCCAAAAAGAAAATTTTAATATTAATGCTCGCTTTAACTGGCGCTACCAACCTTTGTCAGATTTTCATTTGGTTTATACCGAAAACTATCTGACCGGGAGTTTTGCCTCGAAGAATCGGGCTTTGGTGATGAAATTGAATTATTGGATTCCGTTGTAGAAAAAATTTTATACAGCTTTTAAAGAAAAAGGGACCGTTACAATTGTTTGCAACGGTCCCTTTTTTTATTTTATTATCAATCTACTCCTTCACCACCCGCGCATCCGTCAGCGAATAAATCAACCGATTAATATCGCTGTCATTTAACTGCAATTTCCCACGTAGCGTAATCGCATCCGCCGAATATTCAACCGCCTCCAGTGCCTCAATTTCCATCACCGTTTCGGGACCAGCGCCGCCACAGAAAAAACACATATTATACGGGAAAGCAGAAAAAACAAATTCTTTATGACTCTTATAGCCTTCTACTGGAATTACATATCCCTTGACCGTTACTTCTTTCCCTTCCATCGCCCGGATATCCTTACTAAAAACAGGAACATCTACTTTAAAGCCCATCATCTCATCGTACTGTTTTTTATAGGTTAACCGACTCAGCATCTTCCAGGTATTCTCCACCTCCATTTCTGCGGCATCCGGCATGTCAGAAGCTGCGGGTGCTTGTTGAGCAGAAAGCGAAAAGGTTAGCAGCATCAAGAAGCTCGTGGCTAGTAGGAAGGAAGGTATCTTTTTCATGTTTATTTTTGTTTAAATATTGTTTATCTGTTTCGACCGTTTATCTGTTTCGACCGTGAAATACGAGCGTTTGACTTTTTAAAATGTAAAAAAATTAAACATTTTAAACAAATAAACAATCTTCAATAAAGATAACGCCTTTCCCCACTAATCTGTTCTTAATACGTTGTTAAAGTCTCCGAAATATCGGTTCGGTACGCCTGAAATGCCGGAATTAAGGCCGCCACAAAGCCAATCCCAAGTGATCCACCCAACAACCAAAGCTCCTCTCTAAAAAATCGCCAGCCGCTAAATTCGTATTGGTAAGCTTTTTCAAGATACCCGGATAGCAGGGCCATCCCACCGTGAGAAAGTAATAATCCCAATAAATACCCCAAAATAGCAAAGAGTAAACCTTCCAGAATAATCAGAAAAAACAGATAACTCCGGCTCGCCCCCATCACCCGCATCAACGCTAATTCGTATTTACGATCTTTCAGCGAACTGAACAGCGATATAAAAATACTCAGTCCGGAAACAATCACAATGATCAAAGCCAGATTTCGCAAAGCATCCGTTCCTACGCCCATCATCGAATACAATCGATTCATTTCAATGGCCGGACTCGCGGCTTGCAGATCGGTATTTTCGTTAATACTACGTGGCATGTTTAGCGAGCGCCAATCTTTCTTATTTCGGTAACGAACTAATAATGTGGTGATGTCTTTGTCATGATAATCGATGAGCGGTTTCATGACGGGTCCCGCAGCCTGGTGATCTGCATGATCGTGCGTATCGTGATCGTGTCCTTCGTGATCCGCATGGTCGTGACCTGAATGGTCGTGCGCATCGTGATCGTGTCCCGCATGGTCTTCCTGACCCGCTGCTTCCGATGCATGATCGTGGTCGTGGTCATGATCATCCGCTTGCGCTGCCTCAGCTGGCGCCTGTTTTCCTTCGGCTTCGTGATCGTGGACGGCCCAGACACTTTGGGTATTGGTCAGAATCAGTTGATCGAGTACCGTATTTGTTTTATTCAAAATTCCGACAACTTTAAAGCCGTCGCCGTGGTCGTGGGTATTGATACCATCGTCCGTAAATCCGTGAGAACTGTGAAACTGATCTCCGATTTTAAGATTGGTTTTATTGGATACATTTGCGCCAATCGTTACTTCGTACAAATCTTCCCAGCGTTTTCCACTTGCGACGGTTCCTCTAAAAATAGAATCAACGTATTCGTGGGTCGTCCCAATAATTCGGAAGGTTTTATAGCTGTCTCCCAATGAGAGCGGAACGGCCAGTTTGATCAGAGGATGCTTAGGATTTAAAAAAGGTTTGACTTCCTTGATTGAAATATTTCCCGTCGGTGCGTCAATGTGGTACATACTCGAAAGAATCATCTGTAAGGGACTACCTTTAGCGCCAATTACGAGGTCGATGCCCGCCAGATTATTTTTAAATTTTTCGTCCAGTTGGGTATTGAGT
>CALLLR010000054.1 GCA_938008185.1 uncultured Saprospiraceae bacterium | reverse complement strand
CGCTTTCTTAAATTCTTCTCGTAATTTTTCGTCAGCTACTAAATCTGACATCCGGGGTGACTTCTTCTTTTTCATGTCAATCTTATTTTTTTTATTAAATTTACAAAATATGATTGACACACTTTATTTGAACAGTCCCTTAGAAGACAAATATTCAATCATTTTATACCAAAGAGTTGTTTTCAAAAAAATCCAACTACTTAATTTTTTAAATAAAATCCGTTCCCATCAAAATCAACCACCCCCTCCCCCACGTCCCCCGCCTCAGCGCCTTCAAAAACTCCTTCAGTTTTTACAAAAATCCGTTGCCCTTACTCATGGAAGGGATCGACGAATACGGCCCTACTTACGCATCTTACCTGGGTGGTGCCGAACGAATCATCTATACTGCCGATCCGGGATTGATTCAATATATTTTACAAAAAAATCAGAAAAATTTTGGCAAGTCGCGTTTACAAACCAAGGTTCTTAGTCGCTTTGCGGGGAAGGGACTGCTGACCGTCGAAGGGGATTATTGGCGACAGCAGCGGCGGTTGATTCAGCCAGGTTTTCACAAGGAAAAATTATCGGGACTGGTAACGATCATGGTTTCGGTAATAGATGCGCAACTCAATCTACTGGAAGCGAAGTTTGCAAAGCAACCGGTGGTCAATATCTCCGAGGAGATGATGGATATGGCTTTTCAGATTGTCGCCAAATCTTTGTTTAATACTTACACCGAGGCCGAGGAATTAAAAAAATTATCAAATAACATTACCGATATTCAACGTTTTGTCATCAAACAGGTGCGGCAGCCGTTTAAAATTCCGTGGTATTATTTGAGTGGTCAATTTCGCGACGCTGATCAGACGGCCAGGGACACGCGCAAGATTTTACAGGATTTTATTAATACCCGTCGTCAGGAAACCGTAGAACATCATGATTTGCTAGATATGTTGTTATCGGCGCGCTACGAAGATACGGGCGAAGGAATGACGGATACCCAACTGGTCGACGAAAGCCTGATCTTTTTTTCCGCCGGACACGAAACGAGCGCCAACGCGCTTGCGTGGACCTGGTACTTACTCGCCGAACACCCCGAGGTGGTGACCAAAATCAGAGCGGAAATAAAAACCGTTCTCGGAGATCGTGCGCCTGCTTTTATGGATTTGCCAAACCTTGCTTATACCATGCAGGTCGTACAGGAATCTTTACGTTTATACCCGCCTGCGTGGATCATGGACCGGATTGCGCTGGAAGATGACGAATACAAAGGACTGAAAATTCCGAAAGGCACCATGATTTTTCCTTTTATTTACGGTGTGCACCGACTTTCCGATTATTGGGAAAATCCAGATACCTTTGATCCGGATCGTTTTGAAAAATCCAAAATGAAAGAACGTGCTGCCTTTTCTTATCTTCCTTTCGGCGGAGGCCCACGGATGTGTATCGGCGTTAATTTTGCCTACATGGAAATGCAGCTGGTACTCGTTCAAACCTTACGGAGAATGTCTTTTGAATTGGTAAATAAAGAAGCGGTGATCCCGCAACCATTAATTACGTTGCGGGCAGCGGATGGAATTAAGGTGAAAAAAGTATAGTTTTTATTTTCTATTTTTATTTTGTTTATATAGATTGCTTTTATATCTTTACGCTACAAACACGTCCGGAGTACAAAAAATGCCATTCAATCCTTGATTGCATTGCTCCATTTTTCCTCATTACTTTAATAACTTTCCCATGGCAAAGCGTTACTGGTATACGTCTTTTATTAAATCTTTTTCTGGCTTACTAAGTTTAACCCTCATTATATTCTTCAGCATACCTGCGCAAAGTTGGAGTCAATGCAATAGTACAGGCAATGCCTTTTGCGAGGACGCAAATGTAATTGGTCTTCCTTATACAGGAAGAATGATCCAGGAACTCGCCAGTAATTTTGGAGAACCAATTTCTGGTTGTAGTGGTCAGGGTTTCTACCATAATACGACCTGGTATCAAATAATCCCTATCTCCTCTTACCTAGAAATACAAATAATTGCCAGTAACTGTACAGACTTGGGAGCTGGTCAGGGTATTCAAGCCGGACTCTATACCTCTTGTGATCCTTTTCCCTATCCCGTTGGAGGCTCCCTCCAATGTGACTGTGTAGATCCAGGCCAGCCAATTGTATTAGGGGGAGACGTTGTTCCTGGGGTACCACTTTATATCATGCTGGATGGTTGTGCAGGCTCTGCCTGTGATATCGAAATGGTTACCCTAGCAGGTGCCGTTCTGTCACCAATAACAATAAACCTGGGTAGTCCAGCAGCACCTTCTACTTTTGATCCAATTCCTACTTGTCCTGGTGCGATTATGGAGTTTTCTGTCCCTCCGGTGGCAGATGCGGATATCTATACCTGGTTCTTTCCACCGGGTATCACCATACTTTCTGAGGATTGTAACAGTGTATTAGTGGAATGGGGTCCAAATGCAGGAATCGTATCCGTCGCGGTCACCAGTACTATCACTTTTCAAACTAACCAAAGTCCACCCCTATTCGTTGATATTGACCAACCCGAATACTCCCTGACAAGAACTTTTTGCGGATCTTCTGCCGACGGATATCTTTTTTACGGAGATAGTATACTCTACGAAGAAGGAGACTATAATATTATCCTTCCGGGAATAGAATGTGATACATTCGTCAATTTATCGGTAATCAATACCGAAATTTCCTTGAATTTATCAGGTCCTGACCAGTTCTGCGAAAATGAAGGCATCGCGTCCGTGACTATTGCCGGCAGCCTTCCACCTTTCACCTACGAATGGAGTAATGGCGCTACCAGTTCGACCATTGACAACCTGGCGGGTGGGGATTATACGGTTACGGTAACCGACTTAAATGGTTGTAGTGCCGAAGGAGAAATAACAATCACTACCATCGAACTCGAATACGACTGGGCGGCTACCTACTGCGGATCTTCTGCCGATGGATATCTTTTTTACGGAGATAATTTACTTTATGAAGCAGGTTCCTACAACATCACCATTCCAGGAAATAACTGTGATACGATCGTTAATTTAACCGTGACGAATACGCAACCTATTTTGACCCTATCAAGCACCGACCAGGCCTGCGAAAACGAAGGCATGGCCACGGTAACCACCACTGGCGGTGTGCCTCCTTTTACTTACGCATGGAGTAACGGCGCTGCTGACCCCACCATTGACAGCCTGATCATCGGAGATTATACCGTTACCGTGACTGGCGGGGACGGCTGTACTTCGGAAGGAGCAACAACGATCAGCACTCCGGAAGTTTTTAATCTGACCGTCAACAGTACGCAAACGGATTGTGACGAGGCGAATGGCACCGCTTCCGTGACGATTACCGGAGCGGTTCCTAATCCCGCCTATAGCTGGAGCACCGGCGCAACAGATTCTTTAATCACGGCATTATCGCCCGGACTTTATTCGGTGACGGTGACAGATACGGAAACCAGTTGTCAAAGCCAAGAGACCGTGGAGATCACCGAAGCTCCTGGATGTTCGGATGATTGCCCGGTGTATACCGTTAGTGATGGAAACATTACCGTAACGGGTTTTAATACCGAAAGAACCAAGATCAGATTATGGAATACAGAAGGTGGTTGGGAGCAAGTGTTTGAATGCGATTTTGATTGTAATGATCCGACAGTAATTAGCGGATTATCGGGCGAGTACCATTTGAAAATTGATGCGTTTGACGACGATTACGAATATATTTGTAAAGTCGACGAAGACCTCGTGATCAGCGGCGGTCCCTGTATAGATAATGATGACGATGGAATTTGTGCATCCGAAGATTGTGATGACAATGATCCGGATTTTCCCGTTACGCCGGGCACTGCCTGTAACGATAACAATCCTGATACTGATAATGACCAAATTCAGTCAGATGGTTGTAGCTGCGCCGGAACTACTACTAGTCCACCGATCGACGACTGTCCAACTTATGCGGTCAGTAATGGAACGATCACGGTGACGGGATTTAATATTGCTCGTACCAAAATCAGATTATGGACCACTGAAGGTGGTTGGGAGCAGGTATTTGAATGTGATTTTGATTGTAGTGATCCCACCGTAATCACGGGGTTATCGGGCGAGTATCATTTAAAAATTGATGCGTTTGACGACGATTATGACTATATCTGTAAGGTGGACGAAGACTTAACCATTAGTAGTGGTCCTTGTGTAGATAATGACGACGACGGCATTTGTGCGTCCGAGGATTGTGATGACAATGATCCAAATTTCCCAATCGAGGTAGGTACGGATTGTAATGATAATAATCCGGTTACCACCAATGATCAGATTCAAGGTGATGGCTGTACTTGTGCGGGTACCCCCGAGACGACGGACTGTGCGACCATCATTATGACCCTAGATGACTTGACTATTATTGGTAATCACCCCAATCAGATCATCAAGGTTTTTAATGAAGACTGGGAATTCGTTTTTCAATGTTCGGGAGACTGTCCGAACCCGGTGGTCATCGATAATTTATCGGAACAAGTTTATCATATCAAAATTGATGCATACGATAGCGACTGGAATTTTGTTTGTAAAGTCAGAGAAGATTTGATTCCTGGAGAATCCGCTAGTTTACGAAGTGATAACACCGACTTTGCGATAAGTAAGTTGACCATATTTCCTAATCCAACGCGCGGTGCGTTCAGATTAAGCACCAAAAGCCTGAATGGTTCGGGAGTTGTTAAAATTTACAATACAACGGGGCAGGTAATTCAGCAAAGGTTAATTAAAGATTTTACGGCGCAGGATTTTTTAAACTTTGATCTAAGTAATAATGGTAGCGGACTCTACTACGTTACGGTGCAATTGCCGAATGGCCAGATGCTCACCGAACGTGTAGTGGTAGACCGTCATTAGATAATTTTTTCTGAACTTAAATTTCTGGACAAGGATCAGATCGCAACAGTTAAAATGATTCGATTGTAAAATGTAAAACGTAGATAAAAAGCATAGCTTTTATCTACGTTTTAGTTTTACAGGTTGCTGGCAGGATCGGAACGGATTAGCGAACGGATTTTCGACGGAACCCTGTAATTAATGACCGTAGGTTGACAATTTTGAATTAATCCCTAAATTAGCGATTTTACAATATTGGACATTTCACCTTATTGGGTTTCACCCTTGGATTGGGTCCTCCCAAAACCTGAATAATCGAAAATTCCGGTCCGCCAAAATATCTGCTCGCCTGACGAAGACTGGAAACATTAACATCAAAAGAAAAGGTGAAAATTGTTCGTTTGACATCATAACGAAGAGAAAGATCCAGTGCATCTGTACCGAATACATCATTTTCTACATACCACCTTACCCAAGCCCCCAGATAAAACGCTTGATCAGACTTTTTAAAAGAGCGACTCTGTTTGAATTTGACAAAAGAGCCCAGTTTTATTTGCTGGTGTGGTCCCTGATCCATCCAGATAAAACTAGGTAAGATCGTTACATACTTAGCAATTCGGAACATTCCACCGCCGTGAATTACTTTTTTCCGATATAGTATTTTTCCAGTATCTTCTTCATCAAAACTAAAGTCGTAGTTCTCCAATGCTGCAAATCCTACTGCTGGATTATTAATATGAGACAGAGAAGCACCTAGATAAAAATGATTATGCACATCAATCGTATTGTACCAAACCAGGCCTACCGAATAATCCCAATAACTAGTATTTGCTTTCAAGCCATCTAGTATTAATTGATCTGTACCATATCCACGCATTTTACTAATATCAAATTTATTCTGGTAATAGCCTCCCTGCATACCTAACGAAATGTGATTTCGTTCTGCCTTATCCAGTACTTTTAGTACCGCAATATTCAAAGAAGCAATATTGGTAGAAAATCCCAAATCTCCCGCCCGGTCTGAAACAACCTGCAATCCTCCCGATAAAACAGAAGTATTGTCCAACTGAAATAATTTGGCGTCTACGGAAGCAGCTACCGTTTTATAACCATTGGTAAAATTCTGCCATTGTAACCGGCTATTGGCTATAAAGCGGGTGTCACCGTCGTTGAATATTCCGGTCATCGCCGGATTAAGAGTGATCGGCGAAGCATGAATATGGGAAAAATGAATATCCTGTCCCATCAGCGAAGTACTCACTAATATAAAGTATAATGAATATACTATTTGTAGTTTTTTAGTCATGATGCTTAAGTTTAATAGTGTCTTATTGGGCATCAGACGGATGGCGAATTACTCGCGGGCAGGAGAACGTATTTATAAAAAATACGCCTTATTTAAATTAGCAAAAATTAAGCCTGAACAGAAGGAGGTTCAGGTAGTATTATATTAAAAAACGGTTTA
>CALLLR010000053.1 GCA_938008185.1 uncultured Saprospiraceae bacterium | reverse complement strand
AGCGGGCAATCCCGTATTTTGTATATACGTAGCTTCCGGACAAAAAGCATCTACCGTTGCGCAGATCGCTAAAACACTGGAAGAAAACGGCGCGATGGATTATACCGTCATCGTTTCGGCTTCTGCGGCGGATCCTGCACCAATGCAGTTTTACGCACCACTAGCCGGAGCTGCGATTGGAGAATTCTTCCGTGATACAGGCCGTCCTGCACTGATCATCTATGACGATTTATCTAAACAAGCCGTAGCTTACCGTGAGGTTTCGCTATTATTACGTCGACCCCCCGGACGTGAGGCTTACCCCGGAGATGTATTTTACTTACACTCCCGTTTACTGGAGCGAGCGGCAAAGGTGATTGAAGATGACGAGATCGCTCGTGATATGAACGATTTACCGGAGTCACTCAAAAATGCTAAAGACGCCAATGGTCAACCCTTGGTAAAAGGAGGAGGTTCTTTAACGGCACTGCCGATTATCGAAACGCAGGCCGGTGACGTTTCTGCTTATATTCCAACCAACGTAATTTCGATTACGGATGGACAGATTTTCCTCGAATCCAACTTGTTTAACGCAGGTATTCGCCCGGCGATTAACGTAGGTATCTCGGTATCGCGGGTAGGAGGATCAGCGCAGATCAAATCCATGAAAAAAGTAGCGGGAACGCTAAAACTGGATCAGGCACAATTCCGGGAACTGGAAGCATTCTCTAAGTTCGGTTCTGATCTGGACGCAGCGACTACTGCCGTACTGGACAAAGGACGTAGAAACGTAGAAATCCTGAAGCAGGATCAGTATTCTCCGGCTTCTGTTGAACATCAGATCGCCATCATTTATCTGGGTACGAAAGGACTGGTGAGTAAGGTGCCAGTAAAGGAAATCAAAGAATTTGAAGAGTCATTTCTGGCCGCTATGGACCGTCAGCATCCGGAAGCTTTGAAAGACCTGAAGTCGGGTAAGTTAAGCAAAGAAGCGATTGCTGCGATGGAAGGATTAGCAAAGGAAATGACGGCAAGATTTAGTTAAGAAGTTTTGTTGAATCGTTGAGTTGTTGAATCGTTGAATCGATAACGCGCTCAACGTTTTAACGATTCAACAACTCAACATTTCAACGATTCAACAATAAAAAAATGGGTGCTAATTTAAAAGAAGTACGTGGAAGGATCAAATCTGTAAAGTCCACACAGCAAATTACCAAAGCCATGAAAATGGTTTCGGCAGCAAAGCTTCGTCGTGCGCAGCAGGCCATCACACAGATGCGCCCCTACGCTAACAAGTTGAACGAAATGCTTACTAATATCTTGTCTACTTTGGACGGAGATACGACCACTACTTTTGGGACAGAGCGACCCGTTGTCAATGCGTTGGTGGTAGTGATAACTTCCAATCGTGGACTGGCCGGAGCATTCAATACCAATGTGATTAAAAAAGCGGTAGCGTTAATTGAAGAAAAATACACGGCACAGCGCAATAGTGGCAACCTGACGATCATGTGTATTGGAAAAAAAGGAAATGATTTTTTCCGGCGAAATTATTCGGACGTAAAACGGATTGATGAACACGTAGAAGTATTCAGTGATCTAAGCTTTGACAATATCGCGCTGATTTCACAACACATCATGGACGAATTTGAGGCTGGAACTTACGACGTAGTAGAAGCAGTCTACGGACGCTTTAAAAATGCGGCCATGCAGTTCCCCGAAGCGGTACAATTTATTCCGGTACTTAAAGAAGAAACGGAGGGAGAGGAGAATGAAAAAAGCAAGGTAAAAGCGGACTATATTTTTGAGCCAGACAAGGAAAGCCTCTTAAAACATTTGGTGCCTAGTATTTTGCAAACGACTTTCCATAAGTTCTTACTCGATACCCATGCTTCCGAGCACGGTGCCCGAATGACCGCAATGGACAAGGCGACGGAGAATGCAGAGGATTTGCTAAAAGATTTAAAGATTACCTACAACAAAGCGCGTCAGGAAGCAATTACAAAAGAACTTTCGGAGATTGTCGGTGGAGCAGCTGCCCTGGAGAGTTAATCATTATAAAAAAATACACCTTCGGGTGCTCGGATACCGTAGAATTAGTTTCTACGGTATTTTTTTGTAATGAGAATAAAATGAAGTTGATTTATTTCAATACCAGGTGACCAAAAACTTCCACTGGATTAACCATTATTGGTGCTGGATTAACCAGTATATTCAATAAATACTTATCTTTCCTGAAAATACTTTAGCGTTCAGGATTCTATAGACTACGAAGCGCTGAAAAAAGAAAATATCATGAAGGCAGTTATCCCAGTAGCGGGTGCCGGTACCCGCCTCAGACCACATACATATACGCAGCCTAAGCCATTAATTCCGGTAGCCGGGAAGGCGATTATTTCGTTTATTATCGATCAACTGATTGAACAGGGTGTGACGGATTTTGTATTTGTTATTGGTTATCTAGGAGAAAAAATTCAGCTATACATTGAAAGGGAATATCCCGCGATCTCCAAAGAATTTGTCGTACAACAAAGCCGGGAAGGATCCGCCCACGCCATCTGGACCGCCCGAAAAGCGATTCAGGGTTCAGATGATATTTTTATCTTTTTTGGGGATACGATTGTAGATGTTAATCTTGGTATATTTTTAAATGCGCCGACTTCCTGTGTTGGAATTAAAGAGGTAAATGATCCCCGGGAATTTGGGGTAGTTGAATTTGGTGAAGATGGTTTTATCAATAAAGTCATTGAAAAACCCAAAATCCCTCGCTCTAACAAAGCAATGGTTGGCCTTTATCGAATCAGAGAAGTAGAACAGCTCTTGTCTGTTATTGACAAACAAATCAAAAGCGAACATCAAACCCACGGCGAATACCAACTCACGGACGCCCTAATGGGATTAATCGACCGTGGTGTTAAAATCAGTGGAGTACCCGTTAATAATTGGTTTGATTGTGGAAAAAGTGAAGTGCTCCTGGAAACCAATGCCATGCTTTTGGATAAAGAGGGTTATGCTTCTTCCAATCTCCCGCACTACGATAATACAATTATCATTCATCCCGTTAGTATTGGAAAAAATTGTAAAATAACCAACTCTATCGTTGGTCCCCACGTAACGATTGGACATAACACCCAAATCAATTATTCTATTGTCAAAGACTCGATCATCGGCAACTATGCGCGCATTGAGGAGGTGGTGTTGCAAAGCTCTTTGGTAGGAAGTGACGCGGCCATCAAAGGTTTGCGGCAGAGCCTTAATATCGGAGATAATACAGAGATTGATTTTAGTTGATTAAAAAATTATTGAGATAGCTAAATAAGCTTACCGCCCATGGGAGTGTCCCATGAAGTGTGTCAGCGCGGAAGCTTTCCTTCAGGCCTGCCTTCCGAGTCAGGGAGGAACACAAGGTGCGGGATGCCAAATGACAATACTTGACTTGGTCGTACGGTCACCTCTATGCTTCCGCATCCTCTTCGATACCGGCCGTTTCATTATCTACCAGAACCCGGCCACAATGCTCACAAGCCAGAATCTTCTTTTGAGATTGAATCTCTAACTGAATCTGTGGTGGAATTTTGTTAAAGCAACCTCCACAAGAATTCCGACCTACCGTAACCACCGCTAAACCATTTCGGTAGGCTCCACGAATTTTGTTGTACGCCTTAAGCAATCTTGGCTCAATATCTTTCTTCGCCTTTTCGGACTTCTTCTTTAATTTTTCTTCTTCCTTAATGGTTTTTTCAATAATTTTCTCCAACTCTACCTTTTTAGTAGTCAAGGTTTTATTTTTTACCTCTAATCTTTCCTTGGCAGCTTCGAGTGTTTCTTTCTTACCATCGAGTAAGGTGCTGCTTTCGCGAATTTTCTTTTGTGATAATTGAATCTCTAACCGTTGCATTTCGATTTCCTTGGTCAAGGCATCGTATTCACGGTTATTTTTTACATTATCCATTTGTTTTTCGTACCGTTCGATCAATGCCTCGGCCTCTTTGATATTGGCGGTATGACGAGAAGCGGTAGTCTCCATGTCTTCCACGGCAGTTTGTAGCTTGTCGATACGTGTTTGCAGACCCGCAATTTCATCCTCCAGATCGCTTACTTCCATGGGAAGTTCTCCTTTGAGGATTTCAATCTGATCGATCTCTGAATCAATTTGCTGCAATTCGAAGAGATTCTTTAGTTTTTCCTTTATGGTTAATTCCTTGGTGGCCATGATTAAATGTTTTTGTTGAACCTGCCTTTACCGGCAGGCAGGTCGTTGATTTGTTGAACGGCTAACTACGAATCGTTGTTACTAACGTCTTGGCAAATCAGTAAAAAAAGCACTCAAACCAGATAATTTACCGGGTTGGTATTGGTGCTGGTCAAATAAACTGCAAAAGTACTAAATTTCTGGGTAATTATATCGTATAATAGGTTACTGGTAAACTGTTCGCTCTCGTAATGGCCAATATCGGCAATTACGATGCGCTGATCGGCGTCGAAAAACTCGTGGTACTTAAAATCAGCCGTCAAAAACAGGTCTGCATCCGCTGCAATGGCCGTAGAAAGCAGAAAGCTGCCCGACCCACCACAAAGTGCTACGGTCTTTATCTTTCGGTTACGCAGCTTGGTATAGCGAACACATTTAGCCTTCATCTGCTTTTTTATATGCTTAAGAAATTTGGTCTCCTTGACCGGAGTTGCCAGCTCACCGATCATTCCGGAGCCAATCTCACTGCTTTTATTCTCTACGGAAAAAAGATCAAAAGGTACGTCGGGTGCTACCTCTTTCAGTGCACGCAGGATCGCAGATTGCCGACCCGCCGAAAAAGTCAACGCTAAACGAACTTCTCCCAAATTGTTTTTACCGGACTTATTACCAACCCCAAGACTACTATGACTGGATGAATGATCGGCTCCGGCCTGGTACAATGCCTCCCGGATACTATGAGAATGGGTTGCTGGTGCAAAAATCTGTAACTTTTTGGAGAAAGATTTAGGTGCGAGAATACGGGTATTAATTAATCCCAGGCGTTCGGCAATTTTACCGTTAACCCCTTGATGGTAAACATTATCCAGGTTGGTATGGATGGCGTAGATCGCAATCTCATACTGAATAGCTTTGATGATGACCCGCTCTACGTAGTTGCGGCCGTTTAGCTTTTTCAGTCCCCGAAAAACGATAGGGTGGTGCGCTACGATCACGTTACAGTTTTTATCAATGGCTTCTTCGATCACCGCTTCGATGGAGTCCAGACAAATCAAAACACCAGTGATTTTTGTTTCCGGATGACCGACGATCAGTCCGGAATTATCGTAGGACTCCTGGTAATCAGCAGGGGCGATGGTTTCCAGGTATTGGGTGAGGTCTTTTATTTTCATAAATGGAGGAATTGATTTTCAGAAGACGAAAGATACGAAATTATGGGTGAAATTCAGATGTTTTTTAATTGTGTGAGCAGCCAGTTTCGGTCATCGGTGGTCAACGGATTGGCTTCTTTAATGAGGGTTTCCAGTTTTTCTTTTTGGATTTTATCGTACGGTTTTACTTTGAGTAGTTTTTTTGTTAGTTGAATGATATTTTTAAAATTTTCTTTGTGATAACCCATGACTTTTTTACGGGAGAGGTACGTACGCATACTACCGAGAAGGGATTCGAGGGCACCTACTTCATTTTCTTCGTAATAGATTTTTAACAGGATATTTTTTGCCCGGAGATTAACGGTTAAGTCATCGTGTTCGTATTGTAAAAGATAATTCATGGCTTTGGAAAAATCTCTTTTTTGGTAATAAAAAATGGCGAAACTAATATTGACAAAACTCTCACGGTAGTTGTCTTCGAGGTAAATTTGTTTTTTATTAATAAAATTTTCGACCCATTCGTATTCGTTCAGTTTTAAAGCAATCAGAATTACATTTAAAAATGTCCAGCGCGAAACCAGGTTATTGTCGATTAAAATTTCTCTATCAAATCCTTGTTTATACATTTCGAAAGACTCCCGAATAAAAGCATCCTCTCCTCTGTTCATCTGGCCAATACAGTGATTGATGGCGATGTGATATATATCTCCAAATTCGTCCATCGGAAATAGATGACCGAATTTATCCATAGCATTTTTTAGGTTTTTAAAATGGATTGGATTTTCTTTTTCAAGATTGGTTTTATAACCATGAAAGTAGACCGAAATAGCTGGTATCTCGAGCAGCGCGGGTTTTTTCACAATTTCGTTGATGATTTCATCAATGAGTCCGATCTTATAGTCTGTTTCGTAAAAAGACCGGTAGGCATGCATCAGACATCCCTGGCGCAATTGATCACCAATGAAAGAGTGATAGAGACTCTCGGAAACTTCCAGCAAATTAATTTTTTTAGTACGACTGTTTCTTACCGAAAATTCGTATTCTTCCTTTAAGATCAAATATTCTTTCCTCAGATATTCGCTGTTTCTGTATGGTTGTAAGTCGTGAAGAGCACTTAGTTGTTTATAGTTTTTCAGGTAGGGCTTTTCTAGTTTTCGAGTACGGTAAAAGTCCGCCAGAGCCATTTTACCATTGATCTCATCTTTTTGTAATTCTGTATAGATAATAAACTCTTCCAGCGTTTTCATCCCAAAATAGGTCAATTGGCGCATCTTGGCATCATCATAGCGCAATTCATTATACACTTCGTGGAAAATGTCCTTTTTAGCTAAACTATTATTTTCCTGGTATCGTTCGTTTTTTAACAGGCATTCGAACAGTAAAATCACATCCTCCCGTTGGTTACCGATAGGAGAAATAATCCATTTTCGCAAGTTTCGAATTTCTTTTTTGTTAAAAACTCTTAAAATTTCTACTAAACGACTGTTATTCATAGGGTTCAAATATAATTCTTTTCAACAAAATAAGCTAGTTTGTTTTTGTTTAAAATAGATAAAATATTGATTTGTAGTTGATTATAAAATTAAAATTAATGATATGCTAAAAAATATTACTCAACAAATGCAATTTTTTGTCTTTGTTTTAAGCTTGAATCATCCTCATATTTGTAGTGTATTCATTATGTACCGTCAAAATCGACGATTTATTAATCTTATGAAAAGTATCAAAAACATAAAATCCGCTGCTCTTCAATCGCTTCTGGCGATGGTATTAGTGGTTTTGTTTGCTTTCTCCGCTGCGGCACAATCCAGAATTGCCGGTTGGGAACGTGTTTTTGCTTTTCCGAACGAAGATTTAGCCGAAGCAAAAGCGGTAGTACAAACATTTGATGAAGGCTTCGCTATCCTCAGTCAAGATGATTCTAACCGTTTCCGGGTAATTAAGACGGATCCAGATGGAGCGATTATCTGGGAAAAACGTTACAACTACGCTTTACCGGTTAGTGATATGAAAGGCCGACAAATTATCCAGACAGAAGATGGCGGATATGCGGTTTTGGCTAACTGTGCAGGTTGTGGAATGGATGGCACAAATAATATCATTGTTTTTCGATTAGATCGTTACGGTGAATCTATTTGGGAGATAGAATTTGGACTGGAAGAAACGGATTCAGATGTAGGTGCAACGATCAAACAGACCAATGATGGTGGTTTTATTATTAGTGGTAACGCCTTAACCAGTGATAGTGCAGAGCAGGCTTATTTTAAGAAAATAAATGCTAATGGAGATGATATTTTTGAGGTTGCCTATGGAAACGAAAGCCGGGAATTTATTTATGATATTGAAGAAATAGAAGATGGTTTTATCGCTACGGGAACTCAAACTACTGCGGGAGACGCAGATTTATACTTGATCAAACTTAATACAGCAGGCGACTCGCTTTGGTCTGTTGCTTACGGAAATACCAGCCGCAATGAAGGAAGAGGAATTGCTTTTACGTATGATACAAATAATGAAATAATTGGATATGTTGTAGCTGGCTTTACTTTTACACTCTCTAACGAAGACAATGTATATCTGGTACAGGTGGACACCAATGGTGATGAAGTTTCTACAAAAGTATTACCAGGAAGTTCGCTTACTGATCAGGCATTTGATATTCAGAATACTAAAGATGGGGGGTATATTCTAACTGGTGTCACAGAGCCTAGTAATATTCAGACACACACCTTCTTAACAAAAATTGATGCGGATTTAGAAGTGGAATGGATGGAAGATTTTGGTGTGCCAACAGCTGGCTTTGCTGCTTCTCAAGGACTAAGCGTACAACAGACCAAGGATGGTGGTTATGTAGTAGCTGGTTTTCAGTCTGATCCAGATGATTTTTTTAGTCAAACTTTTGGTTACCTTTTGAAAACTAATAACGAAGGACAAATTTTTTCTAACTATATCAGAGGTAATGTTTTTAATCAAGTTACTAATGTTGGTATCAAGGACTGGGTTATTGCAGCAATAGAGCAGGGTGGACAAGGACGCAGCTTTTTTGCTACTTCAGATGATGATGGAAACTATGAGCTATTGATGCCTACCGGATCATTTCAAATTTCGCTTACCGTTCCTAATTCGTACTGGATACCAATTTCGCAAGGTCCTACAATCAATATTAGTACACCTAATTTTTCAACTACAGTAGATTTTCCAATCGTATCTTCTGGAATTTCTTGTACCGACCTGGAAGTAGATATTTCTACCCCTTACTTGGTGCCTGGAAATACCAGCATCTATACCGTCCGTTACTGCAACCACGGAAACGAACTGGCCTTTGAGGCTTTTGTAGATGTAAGATTAGATCCGAATTTGTTATTTATAGATAGTTCGATTGATGAAGAAGTAGTAGGACCTATTTACCGTTTTCAGGTAGGTAACCTTGATTTTGGTGATTGTGGAGAATTTACAATTGAAACTGTTTTACAAAATTCAGTAGAAGATCAGCAGGCTCACTGCGTTGAAGCGGAAATTTTTCCCAATACCATCTGTTTAGAAGATGATCCGGCGTGGGATGGTTCCAGCCTCGCTGTGAGCGCCATTTGTGATCAAACTGGACCGGTAGATTCTGTCCGCTTCCAGATTCGTAATCAGGGAAATAATGCGATGCTAAGTCCACTTGGAATTATCATCATCGAAGATCAAGTATTGAGAGATCAACCACAGCCAGGACTATTAAATGCAGGAGATATATTTGATTATGTAATTCCTGCCAACGGTGCGACGTACCGCATCGCGGCTGAACAGGCTACAGGCCATCCCGGAGACAGCAGACCCACCGCAGCAATCGAAGGTTGCGGTGGATTCACTCCCGGAAATTATACCCGTTTTTCTGAAGATGACTACAACTACGCTAATGAGTTTGATTGTCAAGAGAACGTACCCAACCCATTAGGTAATTCAAAAAGAGGCTATCCCAAAGGCGCCGGCGACTCGTTATTAGTCGCAGCGAATACCGACATGATTTATCACCTAAAATTCCAGAATACTGGACAAGACACGGCAATCAGGGTGGTGATTCGGGATACCATATCGTCTAATCTGGATCCGACAACGATCCGGCCTGGGACGAGCAGTCACGACTACGATTTCGAAGTCTACGCTGGTGGTATCCTGAAATTCACCTTTGAAGATATTTTACTCCCCGGTAGCAGTACCGACGAAGCGGGTTCTCACATTTATGTGAAATACCGAATCTCCCAAAAACCGAACAACCAGGTAGGAACTCC
>CALLLR010000052.1 GCA_938008185.1 uncultured Saprospiraceae bacterium | reverse complement strand
AAGGTTTCGAAGGTCACTTTCTCATCAATACATTTTTGCAAATCTTTTTCGTCGTATCCCGTAAGCCACTCGATTACCTGATGGAGTTCGTCCTTGGTCCTGCCTTTTTTTTCGACTTTATTTACGTAATGAGGATATACGGAAGCGAATATCATTTTGGCAATTCGTTCGTTGTGTTCTTTGGTAACTTTCACTTTTTTTATTTTTTTTACAGAAATTGACACCCTTCGCTGAACAGCTCCAATAAACGACGGTCTCACTTCTCGTCTTACTATTATTCTTCCAACTCAGAATACCCAGGTACACCATGTAAACATTTGATAATTTGATTATCTCCGAGAGCACGATTTTATTACGTAGCACAAGGTTTCAACTCCATTCAATTTTACGGTTTTTTGTATAATACCTTCCAATAGATTTTCTGATATGAAATTTGCCGGACTAACCGGAACAATTTTTAAATCGTCAACTTGATAAGTTTTCTTATTAAAATCACAGGAAGTTAAAAATATTATTACCACAAAAATCAAAAATGCCTTATACTTCGTCATTCTTTTAATTTAGTTTAGTACCTTGAACAAAATTGTCTCGTATTCTTTTTATTACAAACCTAAAAAAAATTATCATAAGCTTTATTAAAAAAGCTATTTAGCAGCTTAATAACCTCAAATAAGTTGTTACTACTCTATCTTTAAAAAATTTCACCCGTATAGATCTAATTATACATGATTCAATTACGACCTTTTGTCATCTCCTTGATGATATGCTTTTTGTGTGCCTGTGCGGCAAAAAAACCCTATCTAAGATATCCGAACATTATCAAGGAGCAAACCATTTCCGAAAAAGATATTGATTATGAAGTTTTTTTAGTTGGAAATATTGGAGATGCGACCAATACACTAGAACAGTCTAATGTTGTAGACCTGATCAAAGCGGAACTGAAATCGTCAGATATTCCGCAATCCGTAATCCTTTTGGGTAATTCGGTCAGCCAAGCGGGTTTTCCGGAAACAAAAACGGAGGCCTACCAAAAAATGGACCTATCGTTAAGACATTGTGTCGAAGTACTTAGTGAAAATACGGATAAGCTATATTTTGTGCCTGGCAACCGGGAATGGTTTGATGGAGACGACTATCGGGTCTCTTCGGTGCAAAAAGTAGAGAAATACATTCAGGAGATTGCAGGTGATAATATTTTTGTTCCTTCCCACGGCTGCGGAGAACCTAAAAAAGTAAAACTTACCGATGAACTATTACTCATCATCATCGACTCACAGTGGATTTTACAAGGAGACAGATCTCAGGAACGAAGCAGAAGAGGTTGCGAAATTAATACGGAAGAAGAATTGATCGTTTACGTTAAGGATGTGTTGGCTAAAAACAAAAACAAGAACGTCATTATCGCCGCTCACCATCCCGTTTATACAAATGGAGAAACGGGTGGAAACCAACCATTGTCCAATCAACTTTTCCCCTTTCCAATTTTAGGTAGTATCGTCTCGGGAGTTAAAAAAATTAACGGTGGACCACAGCGATTTGGCCATCCCGAATACGAGGATTACCGCGAGGTAGTCGACGATATGCTGGATGATTTTGAAGGGGTTATTTTTGCTGCTTCTCACGAGAATAATCTTCAAGCCCATTTCCAGGAAGACAATCATTATATCATTGCGGGTGGTGGCAATACATCCGATTTTGTCCGCAGAGCGGGTACAGCTGAGTTTGCGTACATGAAGTCAGGTTTTGCCAAAATTACCCACACCAAAGACCTGGAACTATGGCTGGAATTTTACGTGCCCGACCCGGATAATCCGCTCAAGGCAAAAGCAGTATATCAGGAGTTGTTATATAAAAAAACAATCATTGACTACACGGATACGACCGTTTATAGACCGTTGAGTGAATATCCGGATACCCAGAAAACGGTGGCTTCCACAATTTATAAAAATAAAAAAATCGGTATGGGAGAAAACTACCGGATGGAATGGAGCACCGAAGTAAATGCACCCGTTTTTTTACTGGAAGAATTTTCGGGAGGCGTTACCATTGTCCGTCAGGGCGGCGGGATGGAAACCCGTTCTCTTAGACTGGAGGACGAGCAGGGACATCAGTGGGTTATCCGGACCATTGACAAAAACATAGAAAAAGTGGTTCCCCGCATATTAAGAAAGACTTTTGCTAAAACACTGGTGCAAGATGGAATTTCATCAGCGCATCCGTACGGAGCCATCGTAATTCCCAAATTGGCCGATGCAGCCAACATCTATCACGCAAATCCCAAAATTGTCTGGTTACCCAGACAAAAAGCTTTGGAAGATTATAATCCAGGTTTTGGAGATAGATTTTATTTATTGGAAGAAAGACCGGGAGGTAATATGGAAGGTCACCCGAATTACGGCGGCGCCAAAGAATCCATCAGCACCATAGAACTACTGGAAAAAATAACAAAAAATCATAAACACGAAATAGATCAAAAATATGTTTTACGAGCAAGACTTTTCGATATTTTAATTGGTGACTGGGATCGGGACGGAGACCAGTGGCGTTGGGGTTTGTATCCGGATAGTACTGGTAAGAAAACGATTTATCGAGCCATTCCCCGCGACCGAGATCAGGCTTTTTTTAAGAATGACGGTTTTTTAAATTACATCATCAGCAGACCTTATTTTTATCCCGAACTACGGAAGTTTGAAAAAGATATAAATTATCTTCCGGGTCTGGTATTTGACGGAGGTAATTTTGACCGACACTTTTTATCACAGTTGAATAAAGCAGATTTTGTCCAGGCTGCCCAGGAGTTACAAACCAAAATTACAGACGAGGTGATTGAACGCGCTCTAAGAGACTGGCCAAAAGAAATTTATCAGCTCAGTAGTCAGGAGATTACGGAAAAACTCAAATACCGGAGAGCGCAACTTGTAAAAAATGCCGAAGCATACTATGGGCTTTTGACCAAAGAAGTTACGGTCACAGGTACCAATGGACTGAATACTTTTGATATTAAAACGCTACCCGACGATCAGCTGGAAGTCAACGTTTATCATTTAAATAAAGAGGGTCAGCCTAATTTAATCTGGTCGAGAATCATCGAGGGTAACGATTGTGAAGAATTACGATTGTATGGGCTGGATGGATCGGATACTTTTAACTTTTTTGGGGAGGATGCTTCTTCGATTAAAGTGCGGATTATCGGAGGCCACGATCCCGATATTCTAAGTAATAACGCACCAGAACTGGACATCATCGCCTACGACCGGGCCGACGGAATGCAACTAAACGGCTTGAAAGTAAATGCTAAATTAAAAAATCAGTTGGCCATCAATAGTTTTGATGAGCCCGAGGCACAACTGAATAGAATGTTGCACTACCCTTTTTTCGATTTCTATACGGATGAAGGGCTTGGAATAACTTACAACCTTTTATTTAAAAATTTTGGTTTTAGAAAAAATCCCTACAAGTCCAGTCATCATTTAAACCTCGGTTTTTACACCGCCAATACGGCCTTTATTGGTGCTTATAATGGTCACTGGGTTTCGGTATTTGGTCCTGACTGGGATTTTAGAGTAGAAGCAGAATTTACGGGTCCGGTCTTCACCCAGTTTTTTTACGGGTTAGGTAATGCGTATAAAAACTTTGCGGAAATCCTGAATGACCCGGCGGCGGACAGAACCCAATTTTTTGCCGTTAGAGGTACCCACATTTTTTTAAATACCTTTCTGGTCAGAGATTTGGGTAGCAATAGAAACTTCTCCGTTGAGCCATTGGTTGAATTTTTAAATATTAAAAATAGTCCGGTAGGTCCCGATAATGGTCAGTTTATTTTCCTGTCGGAAGCCAATCTTACTGCTTTTGATTTTGAAGACAAATGGTATACTGGTCTGGGGATTAACTACACAAGTAATCGAGTGTACAAAAGGCTACTTCCAACCCGTGGTTATACTTTTAATATCGGGGCAAAATTCAGGCAAAGTCTTTCCGACTCCCAATTTCGGAACCTGACGGTTGAATCCAGTCTGCAAGCTTACATTCCTTTTTCTCCAACCCACAAAGTAGTGCTGGCTACGAACATTGGTGCGGCTTACACCTTCGGCGAATATGAGTTTTTCCACGCTAATTATCTGGCCGGTAGAAACCGTCTGAGAGGATTTAAAAGAAACCGATTTGCGGGCGATGGCATTTTCTATCATGCCACCGACCTGCGCGTCAAAGTTCTGCAGGGACACCGAGGTCTACGAACGGGCGTTGGCGTTTTTGCCGCATTTGATTACGGTCGAGCATTTTTTGCAGGCGATGAGGATGCCAACAACCAGATTCATACAAGTTATGGTGGAGGATTTTACCTGACCCCAATTAATTTGATTGGTCTTAAATTTGGGTATTATGTCGGCGAAGATGATACGCAAGTCGTAGTCGGCGGATCACTTTCTTTTTAAATTAACAATGGGAGGACGTTCCAATAACTGTGTCTAATCAATCAGATTATTGAACGGACCCTCTCTGCCGCGGGGCCATTATTCACCAAAACTAAATCCTCCTGTACTTGATCACTCTTTGCTGCTCCAAGTCTTCCACTTCCATTTCCTCAATCGATATTTTGAGAATTTTATAACAGCGATTGTCTAACATATAAAACAGTCCATTCATATCCATTTCACCGTTGCATTGTTTTACTACTCTAAACTTTTTGGACCTTTCGGTGCGTTTCTTTCCTGCCGCCAACTCAACGACTTTCTTGTCCCGAAATTGTATTTGCTTTTCAGGTACATCTACCTGCTGCCATTCGCCCTGTAATCTTAAAAAGTTATTGTCCATTTTGTCCGGTTCCACCCTGTCCGGTGGCGTAGCTACCGTGCCAGATTTCGGTTTAGGAGCCGGAGTAACAGAGGCGGGAGCCGGAGTAGACTTTACATCCGTTTGACAAGCAAATAAAAAGCAAAAGCTGAAGAGGAAGAGGAAGAGAAATTGATAAATCTTAATATTCATTTTTATATTATTGTTAATTTTTGAATGGTTGTGTTCTCTTTAACACGAATGGTTTTGAAACGAACTCAATTATCACCTTAAACTCTGCAGCAAATCTGCTTTCAAGTCCTCTACGTGTTCCAGTCCAACGGAGACTCGAATCAAGCCATCCGTAATTCCTACCATTTCGCGATCTTCCGGAGTTAATTTGTTATGAGTGGTAGATGCAGGATGAGTAACAATGGTTCGAGTATCGCCCAGGTTAGCACTTAAGGAACAAAGCTGCAAATTATCTAAAAAAAGTTTTCCGGCAGCCAGGCCACCTTTCATTTCAAAGGTAAACAAACCACCACCCTGGCTCATTTGTTTTTTAGCAATCGTTGATCCTGGATGACTGGACAGAAATGGATAGCGAACATTTTTCACCATTTCCAGTCCGTTCATCCATTCGGCTAAGGCAAGAGCGTTGGCACAATGGCGGTCCATCCGCACGGAGAGGGTTTCCAGACTTTTGGATAAAATCCAGGCATTAAAGGGAGAAAGTGCGGGTCCGGTATTGCGCAGAAACCGCTGAACCGGAGCAAGGTGTTCATAACTTCCAACCACCAGACCACCAATCACCCTACCCTGTCCGTCGATAAATTTGGTCGCAGAATGCGTTACCAGGTGCGCACCAAAATTCATCGGTCGCTGTAAATAAGGCGTGGCAAAACAATTATCTACCACCATTAAAATTTCGTGCGCCCGGCAAAACGATCCTACCTGTTCTAAATCAATGATGTCCAGTCCGGGATTAGAGGGCGTTTCCAGAAAAAACATTTTAGTGTTTTTTTGGACGGCCTTCGTCCAGGTGCTCGGAGCCGTCCCATCCACAAAGGTCGTTTCAATTCCCCACCGGGGCAACCAATTCATTAATACTTGGTAGGTAGATCCAAAGACCGCCCTCGAACAAATCAAATGATCTCCCGCTTTTAAGTGCCCCATCAACGCTCCAAAAACAGCCGACATTCCCGATGCCAGCGCCACTCCGGCTTCAGTTTCTTCCAGACTAGCCATCTTAATTTCTAATTCTCGGCAATTGGGATTGGTAAAACGACTATAAATATTCCCTTCCTCCTCGCTGGCAAATACAGCCCGCATCTGCTCGGCATTGTTAAAGGTAAAACTGGAAGTCGGAAAAATCGGAACACTATGCTCCCGCTCCCCGGTTTGTTCGTTTTGTAATCGAATCGCTCTGGTTTCGAATTGTTTTTTCATAAAAAATCTTTTGTACAAATAGCCCGCACATTAGGAATATTAATTTTAACCACAAAGACACGCTCTAAATCGGGGGTGTTCAATTAACTGTGTCTAATCAGTTAGTTCAAATATATAAATAAAATATTATGTTTATAATTATTTGTTAATCAGTTGATTAGTGAGTCTACTCTAAAAACTAGGAAAACAGAAAAATTGAGACATATTTAATAAAAATAATATTCATATTTGATTCACGATACCTTGCCTACCGATCAGGCAGGCACGTTAAAGAATCTCTGCGTCTTTGCGCTCTCTGCGAGAAATATACTTTTTAGCGTAAGCTCATTAGTTGATTGGTCTCTTTTTACGCAATGCTAATAGGGGGTGTTCAATTAAGTGTGTATAAGCAATTAGGTTAATTTACATAATTAAATATTTCTATTTATAATGAATTGTTAATCAGTTAATTGGTTTATCCTGCCTGTCCGGCAGGCAGGTAATCTCTTTTACGCAATGTTAATGTAACAAAAAAACACAAAAATATTAAACGATCCCAAATCAGGCCCACTAATTAACTGATACAACTGATTAACTAAAACAAAATCAAAAAATCCGCACATCCACCAATCAAAACATCAAACCATCAACCACTTTTCCATTAATAGAAAAACCATAACCAATCTCCACCTGATGATCCAGCATTTTTACGACCGAACAATATTTGTCCAGGGACATATCAATCGCTTTCCGAACTTTATCTTCTTTCAGATCACCTTTAAAATAATAATGGAAATTGATTTTCTTAAATACACCAGGGATCGTATCTACGCGTTCGCCGTGTACTTCAATTTTAAGGTCATCCACTGGTTGTCGCATTTTTTTTAAAATCAAATGGATATCAATGCTGCTGCATCCACCCGCAGCCATTAATACCAGTTGCATGGGACGAACGCCTTTATCTTCGCCATCGCTGGTTTCGCCACCATCGATATCCACCGTATGCCCTTCGGCACTGGTAGCCCGAAAATGGACCGCTTG
The DNA here is from genome assembly GCA_938008185.1 of uncultured Saprospiraceae bacterium. Classification (GTDB taxonomy): domain Bacteria; phylum Bacteroidota; class Bacteroidia; order Chitinophagales; family Saprospiraceae; genus JALZUU01. Next base: position 19,154 of record CALLLR010000052.1, on the reverse strand, counting down.
ATTCATTCTTTCCAGAGTAACTTTCATAAATTTAGTATTTTATTTCCAATATTTACATTTAAATTATTATTTCTTAGAATCTCTAATCTTTATTACACCTACGTAATGACTAAACCGGATCCCATCTGGTAAAATCTGGTACCAGTGGTGATTTAGGTGGCTTTTATAACGTACCAGCACCTCGTAAGGGGCTGTCCTGACTCCTCCATTCCAATCCGGATAACCTGATGCTCAAATACGCTAATCTGCATAAGGCGAAAGGTAAATATTTACCTGGAATTACCTACTATTTCAGTTAAAATATTCGAATATAAATGCTTGAAAGTTACCTAAAGATGATTATAACTTAGCCTGTTAGCAGGTACCATAATGACAGATATGCCCTTGATACTGTAAATATTCTTAAACATCTTCATAAAAAACTTAACACATCAAAACTTATTTTAATGTTTATCGTAAGCCAAGTAAATACTTTTCTCGATGGATTGTAGATGGTAAAACTGCATTATACATCCAGTAGTGAAAAGCGTAATCTAAATTTTAACCTTAAGATCATGAAACATTACTTATCCCTCCTAGCCCTGCTAGTTTCCACAAATGTTATTACGAGTCAGGAAATCCACACCCTTTACTCAATTCCTTCCGAAAAAATGCAGGAAGGCCTCAGTGTCAATAATTTACAAAGCATCAATTCAAGTAAACTGGACTACTGTCCTGTTCCTTTTGAAAACGGTATTATTTTCACCAGCAACCGAACAGAAAACAAGGTCTGGTACAAGAAAATTTTCTCAAAAGTCTATTCTAATTTGCTCTTTACAGCTAATTCCGATAAGGGAAAATATACAAAACCTTTTAACCTTCCCGGTGACGTCAACGGAAAATTTAACGAAGGGGCTGCCAGTATTTCTGTCGATGGAACTACCATGTTCTTTACCCGTAACGCCACGAAGCGGAACAAAAAAGGCCTTTACGATCTAAACATTTACTCCGCCCAATTAATTGATAATAGGTGGCAAAATGTAAAAGAATTGGATTTGGGTGCCAGTGAATTTACTAACTGCCATCCCGCAATCTCCAAAGATGGTCAATCGCTTTATTTTGCCTCCAACCGACCTGGTGGTTTTGGTGGTATGGATATTTATGTCACCCATCAGGTAGAAGGAGAATGGCAAACACCATTCAACCTTGGCGAAGCAGTTAATAGTGAAAAGACGGAATTATTTCCACAGATTGGACAAGAGGGAGAGATTTATTTTTCTTCCGATGCAGCGGACGGAATCGGCCAACTAGATATTTATGTCTGCCGTTTGGGAAGTTCAGGTACGCTAATCACTAAACAAAATATGGGTACGCCTATTAATTCTACAGAGGACGATTTTAGTTTTGTCATACTACCGGATAATCGTAACGGCTACCTGACCAGCAATCGAAAAAATGGAATGGGTGGAGACGACATCTACAGTTGGGAAGTTACTTTACCTAAGGAGACAAAGCTTGAAGGAAAGCAAAAGGAAGAAGAAATTTTGACAAGTATTGACATTGTAAATAACAATAACGAATTACTTGGTGCGGCCCAACTTACCATCGTGGAAATTTCTTATGATCTGGTTGATGTGCCAAGTTTAAATCAACCTTTTTTCATTAGTAATAATCTGGACCAGTCCTTAATTGATATGATTGGAAAAAGAGTGGTGTCGGTGGCTGGAGAAAATGAAAAGCCATTTTATCCCATTAATCCGGAAAGACAATACTTTATAGTAGCGGATCATGCTGATTATAAAACAACGCAACAAGTTGTTTCGGGAGCCTCTTTAATTCAGGATGAATCTTACGCCCTGAGACTAATGCCTCTCAGCGAGGACTATCTCATGCTTGCTTCTAATACTCCCAGGATCAATCCGGAGAATGGTCCTACCGCTCCAGTTCCGAATATGGTAAATTCCGCAAATTTTCCTGCTATAGCAGTTACCAAGGAAGAAAATACTCCAGTCATTTTAATGGCAGCGGTGCCCCCAACATCGGACGATGAATTTATGAGTAAAGGTGGAGTAATTTTAGATACGGATAAAGCAGAAGTAAAAGAGACGGCTTATTTCCCATTGTTCAAAAGTATTTATCATGCTTTCAATAAATACATCCTTAACAGTGACACAAAAGACGAGCTATCGGATGTCGTTAGTTCGTTAAGAAGAGAAATCAATACGACGGTACTGATAGAGTCTCATACCGATAATAGAGGTAACGCTGAATACAATCAAACATTATCCCAGCAGCGAGCCAATGAAGTGAAGACCTATCTTATGAAAAATGGCGTTGAATCCTCCAGAATTACCGCAGTTGGCTACGGGAGTAGCAGACCATTGATCGAATGTTTCACAGAAGATGATTGTTCCGAAGAAACCCACCAAAAAAATCGGAGAACGGAAATCATCCTCACAAGAAAGGAATAGGAAATAGAATGGGAATGGGAATGGGAATGGGAATGATCTTCGATAATTGAGACATTCCCATTCTAATTTCTCTGATGTTTCCATCGACGATGAGACCACAACCAATACTGGGGCTTTTTGATAATCAATCGCTCCAGACAACGCAAATGGCGCTCTGTAATTTCTCCCGGAGCAAGACTTAGCGGATCATCGGTCACCAGTTCAAGTTCGATTTCATAATAGCCTCGCCGTTGTTTTAATATTTGTACATAAATTACCGGAAGGTTATACTTTTTGGCATAGCGTTCCGCTCCCGGAGACCAGACGGTCTCCTGATTTAGAAAAGTGGTCCAGTATAGTTTTTTAGATTTATTATAATTTGGGGATTGGTCCGCAATAAATGCCAGTCCGACAGGACGGGAATGTTCGATTTCATAATAATCGGAGAGTTCATCTTTGGTGATTAATTCGCTCCCGTAACGCGAACGAGACCTAGTTAATTTACGGTTGAAGTAAACATCTTTTAGCTTTGAATAAATAGAACTGATCTGATGTTTAAGCTGACTTGGAAAAGAAAGACTGGTTATTTCCCAGTTGCCATAATGGCTGCCCACTATAACCACCTGTTTTCCCTGATCGAAAAATTGATCCATTAAATCAGGATTTCGAATTCGACAACGACGAACCGCCTCCGCTTCTGACATACTAAACATCCGGATAGATTCCACCACGATATCACAGAGATGTCGATAAAAAAGTTTGACCACCTGAGTAACTTCTTCCCCCGAATAATCCGGAAATGATTTTATTATATTTTCCTCCACGACCTTCCGGCGATAACCCAGCACATAATAGAGCAGGTAATAAATACCAGTTGATATTGGATAAAGAACCGATAATGGTAAAAAAGAAAGGGGCTTAATCAGCAGATAATACAAAATTCGATTCATCAGGCAATAGACTTAATGCTGAAATAAAGTCTAATAATAACAAAAAAAAGCAAGGACGCAAAAGGTGCGTCCTTAACCCCAAAAAACCAAATGAAAATTTATTCTGGAAACGGAAAAATCAATTTCCGAAAATCGCAATTAATCTTATGATCATATCTGGAATTATGTTCAAATAAATTTTATATATTCAGAAAAAATAAATTTTTGTGACATTAAGTTCAAAAATGGTTATAAACCGAATATGAATCCTTCGATTGGACTATTTACAGAAGTTTTATTGCTTCAAAATCCAGTGAAATTGAAATTATTCCCACAATAATACCTGGATAACGACTACCAACCACTTCCATCTACCTGTTTTTAGGTAAAATTCGACAAATCACTCATTTTTTTTATCATTTTATTATATATTCAACTAAGAACATTATATTTGTAGTGTAAACAAGCCCTTTAAAAGTTTGTTGGCCCTTCTTCGGTTTAGTCCTTACAAGTCAGGATTCCAATGTCCTGCATAAATAAACTGATTTTTAATAATTACCACCATCCCTGATAACCAATTTAATTAATTGTTTATCCATCTTACTAATAAGATAAGGATAACTTAAAAAGAAACTTTCAACATTTTTTAATTAACCAAAACATATTCATCAACGATGAAAAAGCTCTTTACTATTTTATGCTTTTTGTCGACCTTCTCCTTGGGAGCACAGGTTGATTTTAATGCGAAAGATTTTGTAAATCCCTACGACGGTGTATTCCGCCCGGGTTCTAATCTAGATTATTACCCCAACTGGTCAACCGAGCAATTGGGAAGCCTGGCCGGTGGAGATCCATCCCAAGGAATCATGGGGATTGGTGCTAAAACCCTGCGTCCAGTATTGTCCGAATCCGTTTTAGAGATTTTTGGCTACGATGTAGTGGTCGACGATTTTGAACACTTCCGGAGTTTAGGAATGGATGAATTTACCGCGGTACTCGCCTTTCCAGTAGACTGGCACAAGGACTACACAGAATACTGTCCGGGAACTCCTTCAAACTTATTTGCTAATCTCCACACGCCTATTTGGGATGGAGGAGCAAACGGTACCCCTTATAATGACGAAAATTACTTCGCCGCTTACGTTTACAAAACCGTTTCTACCTATGACGAATATGTGAAATTCTGGGAAATCTGGAACGAACCTGGTTTCGATTATACGGGTAACACTGGCTGGAGAGATGCGGGTGATCCACAGGGCAACTGGTGGGACAACGATCCTAACCCTTGCGATTATATCCTGCAGGCACCCATCGAAAATTATGTTCGTACGCTAAGAATTGCCTACGAGGTAATCAAAACACTTTCTCCTAACGATTATGTCGTAACGGCTGGTTTTGGTTACCAAAGTTTCTGTGATGCAGTGCTCAGAAATACAGACAACCCAGATGGTGGTTCCGTAACAGCAGAATATCCAGAGGGTGGTGGTGCTTACATCGACATTATGGGGCTGCACAACTATCCACACATTGATGGAACAACTCGTTTGAGTAATATCCAGTTTTTCGAAAGACACTCCGACCGGGCCGCTGAAGGTCTGATCTACCGTCGTGATTTCTTCCAGGAAATTTTTGATAACTACGGTTATGATGGGGTTACTTATCCTAAAAAACTCACCTTATGCACCGAAATGAATACGCCCCGTGAATTTGACGGCAATGAGGATGGACGCTATTTTGCGGGTACCGAAGCACAGCGTAATTATATTATGAAAACTTTTGTAACCGCGATTACCAACGATGTCATTAATTTTCACGTCTACTCTATCGGCGATAATCCCGGTTCCGGACTAGGCTTTGACGTAATGGGACTTTACGAAGACCTGAGTGTGGTAGATCCCGGAGATGAGGTCATGAACGAAGAAGGAATCGCGATGAAAACCACTTCCGATATGTTGTGGGGTACCGTCTATGACGACAGTCGTACCGCAGAGCTGAATGCACCAGATGGTGTGGAAGCACACGCATTTTTACGCCCTGATGGTCGTTACGTCTATATGTTATGGGCGCGAACGACCATTGATAATTCTGAATTTGCCAGTAAAAATTATAGTTTCCCAGGTAGTTTTGAATACACGACCCTGGAAAGACGTAACTGGAACTATGCCGTTACTAACTCAACCAGTCAGGAAAACGCTTCTGGTATTGACCTGGATGCAACTCCATTTTTCTTGATCGAGCCGAATTCAAATAACGGGTCTTTTGTCAGTATCAACTGTCCAACTGATATCAGTCTTGAAATTCCTTTTGGTAACAATAGCATCGATCTGACTTACAATGATCCATCTACTTCTACCAATTGTCCTTCCGGTAACGTTACCCTCACCCGAACGTCCGGTCCCGCTAGCGGCAGCAGTTTTGGTGTCGGAGTAACAATTGTTACCTATCAGGCAACCAACGATTGTGGACAGTCTGCATCTTGTTCTTTTACCGTTACGGTAACGCAGGGTGATCCTGGACCTCCATCTGGTACTTATTGTACTTCTACTTCTATGGAACCCTGGAGTGAATACATCACCAACGTGGCTTTTCAAGAAATTAACAATCCTTCCGGAAAATGTGATACAGATTGTGGATACGGAGATTTTACCAATCTAAACGCCAATATTAGTGCCGGCGATTCTTACGGCATTACCTTGACTCCCGGTATCAGCTGGGCCGGTCAGGATGCGGATATCTACTGGCGCGTCTGGATTGACCTTAACCAGGATGGTGATTTTACCGACGCCAACGAAAAGGTTCTGGAAATGTACGGTGGCCGGGATATCGTTAGTAATACCATTACCATTCCTGGCAACGCTCTGGAAGGTACCACCCGAATGCGGATTTCTGCTAAAAAAGGTGGGTACGCAGATCCTTGTGAAATTTTTCTGAAAGGAGAAGTGGAAGACTACTCTGTGACGATCGGAGAAGGCAATACGGGTTGCACTCTAACTGGTCAAGCTTGTGATGATGGAGACCAATGTACTACCGACGATGTATATAATGGCGACTGTGATTGTTTTGGAACTTTTGCGGATAGTGATGGCGACGGCGTTTGTAATGCTGAGGATGAATGTCCTGGTTTTGACGATAACGAAGATGAAAATAATAACGGCGTTCCGGATGGTTGTGATGGCCCACTGTCAGAAGACTACTGTGACGCTAGTTCCGATGAACCCTGGGAACAATATATTCGTCAGGTAGTAGTAGGTGATATTAATAACCTTAGCGGAAAATGTGACAACGGTTGTGGTCATAGCGACTTTACCAATATCTCTACCGAACTGGTGATTGGTGACCTTTACGATGTTACACTAACGGCAAAATACAGTTTCCAAAATTTCGACGAATACTGGAATGCCTGGATTGATTTTGATGGTGATAATAATTTCACTGCCGACGAATTAATTATTTCCCGCTTTACGGCGGATCTGGGTTACGGCATCATCACACACACGGTAACCAACGCGTTTACCGTTCCAGCCAACGCCCAGGCGGGTACGGTTAGAATGCGAGTAGCCCTGAGTCGTGACGGATTCCCAGCTGCTTGTGGTGACTTCATGTTTGGTGAAGTAGAAGATTACACCATTGTTCTGACTGGTGGAAACAGCACCAACGGAATCAATTCGGATACTAATGCAGATCTTAGAGAAGAACCCGTTGTTAACTTTACCGAAATGCGTCTCTATCCAAATCCGGCAGTGAATGCCATTACGGTTGATCTGACCAGTTATGAGCAGATGGAAGGCATCGTAAAGATTCAGGATCAGATGGGCCGTATCCTGGCAAGTTTCCCACTAGCAAGTCTAAGTGGGGCACGAACAGAAATTGACTTATCTGAACTTACCAGCGGATTATATTTCTTAACGGTACAGCCAAAGACAGGCAAGTTAGTCAGTAAGCGTTTTACCGTGATCACCGATTAATGGATTTTGTTAAGGTATAATTTTGAAAAAAAATCAGCGTCATTTCCGAAAGGAGATGGCGTTTTTTTTATTTTAAATAAAAATCTCTTTAAATACTTGTACATTCTTCAGCTAATCCTTAACTTGTGGTTGTTAAGGTATTGGCCCCTCAATATATCTTCTGCAGAAAAACCTTTCTGTACACAATCACCAAAAATTGATGCTGGACACTGTAGTTGTTTAAAATAACCGATTGACTTTCAATCTTTATTTTAGCACGTCATTACTGTTCCCCTCCGGAAACAAAACTCCTGATTAAAACAATTAATATCTTCTTTAAGCGATCTTACAAAACATATAAATATGAAACGACCTTCAAGTACGTTTTTATCAGAAAACCAAAATTTCAACACCATGCGATTTTTACACCTACGTAAATTCATATCCGTTATCTTGCTGATGTTAGCAGCGGGTTTATTTTCGGTTAATTTAAATGCACAGCAATTATTAATCAATGAATTTCTCGCCTCCAATGGAACGACCAATACGGACGAATTTGGCACTGCTGACGACTGGATTGAAATTTTTAATCCTACGGGAACTGCGGTAAATATTGGTGGATATTTTATTACGGACGACTTAACCGAATTAAACCAGTGGCAGATTCCAACCACCAATCCTGGACTAACCACCATTCCAGCGGGCGGCTATTTACTGCTCTGGGCAGATAAAGAACCCGAACAAGGAGTGCTGCACGTCAATATTAAATTAGGCTCTAGCGGGGAAGACATTGCCTTGGTTCAACCTGATGGCGTCACTATTGTTGATAGTTATACTTTTGGAGTTCAGGCTCAGGATGTATCTGAAGGACGATCACCCAACGGAGGTGCTGCTTTTGATTTTTTTGGTGAACCAACACCCAACGGTCCCAATAATACGGAACCGGGATTGACTTTAGTCGACCCCGTGACTTTTTCCGTACGCGGTGGCATCTTTACTGCCAGCCAAACCGTCGCATTAGCAACCACTACTGGCGGAGCAGCTATTCACTACACCACCGATGGTTCTGACCCCACTGTAAATGATCCGGAATATACTGGACCAATTACGATTAACTTCAACACACCATTACGGGCAAAAGCCTTTTCTCCGCCCTTAATTGCAAGTAAAACCAGCACCCAAACCTATTTATTTAATATTTCCCACACCTTTCCCGTTGTGGCTTACAGTGCCGATCCCGACGAAATGTTTGATCCGGTAATTGGTATTTATCCAAATTTCCTGGAGGATATAGAAATTGTCGTCAACGCGGAGCTCTACGAAACCGATGGTACACAGGGCTTTAACATGTTATTTGAATCTGAAATCCAGGGGACTGGAAGTGCCACCAATGCCCAGAAATCACTGGCTTTAAAAGCAAAAAGTAGTTTGGGTGGAAATGTCATCCCCTATGCTGTTTTTCCCGACGAAGACCTCGAAGAATATCGTAGTCTTACACTAAGAAACAATGGTCAGGACTGGAATTATTCCCACTTCCGGGATGCGATGGTTACTAGTTTAGTTAGAAAAACGGACGATGTAAATGGGATCATCGAAGAACCCATTATCTACGGACAAGCAGATCGTCCGAGTATTGTTTATATCAACGGCGAATACTGGGGAATACACAATATTCGGGAACGAATGGACAAAAGGTATATTAAAAACAGATTTAATGAAGATGACAATGAAATTGATTTTTTAGAAAACGAAAGCGAAGTAAGAGAAGGAGACTTCGTGGAATGGGATCAGTTTAAAAACTTTTATGAAAATAATGACTTCTCTGACGACGCAAAATTTGCGGAACTCGCCCAACAGCTCGACCCTGATCATTACCGAGACTATATTGTGTTTAACGTTTTTGTCGATAATACGGACTGGCCCGGTAATAATAATCGTTACTGGAAGAAAAGAGATAGTGACGAAACCTGGAAATGGTTAACCTGGGATTTAGACTTTTCCTTTGGATTATTCAATCTGGGCCAACCGTTTAATAGCGGTTATTTTCAGGCCAACTCCCTTGGCAGACTATTAAGACCACAAGCTTTCAATTGGCCAAATCCACGTTGGGCAACGAATTTATTTAACAATATGCTGGAAAATGATCAGTGGCGTTATGACCTGATTAACCGAATGGCCGATCAGATGAATACGCTGTATACACCCGCCCGGATGAATGCCCGCATTTCTCAATACCAAAATCAATACGCTCCAGAGATTCAGGAACACCACGATCGTTGGAGCAGTGGCTTTCAAGTCTGGTCGCAAAATGTAGAAAAGCTACGAACCTTCGCAAATGGTCGTCCTGATGTAGTACGCCAGCAGTTCGTCAATGAGTTTAGTGAAATATCCGGAACGACCAGCATCACCGTCAACCTAAATCCTGCCAACCGGGGAGAGGTCGCTTTCAGTACTATTAACGTAGCCGAAGCCACCGCTCCCTTTAACGGAACTTACTTCCGGGGTATTCCAATCCCAGTCCAGGCATTCCCCAGTCGTGGATATATTTTGAATAACTGGTCGGGCGCCCTGAACGGCGACAATCCGCTGGAATCCTTAACTGTTAATGGTGGAAACAGTAATATCACCGCAAATTTTGTGAAAGGTTCTATTTCTACCCAACCAATTGTGATTAACGAAATAAATTATAATTCCCCCGATAGTCCAAATCCAAACGACTGGATAGAATTACATAATCCAAATAATAGTGCAGTCAACATCTCCGGCTGGTATTTTGAAGACGAAAGTGGTCGATTTTTTGGTCTCCCTAAAAACACCATCATCCCTGCTAATGGCTATCTAGTGCTTGCCGAAGACTTAGCTAGTTTTGGCGCCGTCTACCCTGACGTCAGTAATGTGATCGGCAGTTTCGGCCAGGATCCACGGGGATTTGGACTCAGTGGCGGCGGCGAACTCATCACCTTAAAGAATGCCAACGGGGTATTAATTGACGAGGTGGAATACGATGACAGCAGTCCCTGGCCAACCGAACCCGACGGTGACGGCCCTACCCTGCAGTTGATCAACCCAAGTCTGGATAACGCCCTCGCGGCAAGCTGGAACGGAACACCAGCCACCCCTGGTGCAACCAACGGAACACCCACCGGCCCACAAGATCAAACCATTAATTTCCAGGCCATTAGTGATAAGAATATCAACGATGTGCCGTTTAGTATTAGTGCTTCGGCAAGTTCTGGATTAACCGTAAGTTTTACCATCATCTCAGGTCCGGCCACAATTAGTGGAAGTACCATCACACTGAATGGTTCTACTGGTACCGTTCGGGTACGGGCCAGTCAGGCTGGAAATGGACAATGGAATCCAGCTCCATCCGTAGATCAAACTTTTAATGTAACCAACAATCCAACCAATGGCGACTGTGATGACATCACCTGGACGACCACCAATAATAGTGTGACTATTTCCGGTATTAATTCTGCCAATTATATCGTAAAATTATTTAGTGCCAACTATACGACCATTTATAATGTCACCAACGGTCAAATCCCCGTCACGATTGGTAATCTGGCCAACGAAGTTCATAACCTTGATGTACAATTGTATAGCGCAACCTGGCAAGCCATCTGTACCTTACAAGAAAATATTACTTTAGGTGGAGATCCCCCAGCTACGGAAATTTCCCTAAGCTGCCCGGCGGACATCTCTGTACAGATTCCTCAGGGAAGTACCAGTATGACGGTTAATTATAATCTACCTACGGCCAGTACTACTTGCCCATCCGGTGGATTATTGTTGGAACGAATAGGCGGGCCCGTCAGTGGAAGTACCCTGACCGCGAATACTTATGTTGCTAATTACGAAGCAACAGATAATTGCGGTAATTCCAAAAATTGTAGTTTCAACATTACGGTATTACCCGCTGGCACTACTCCACCTACCGGAGACTATTGCACCTCTGCTTCCAGTCAACCCTGGCAGGAATGGGTGGCCGGCGTACAATTGGGAACCATTGATAACAATTCTGGAAAATGTGGACCTGATGATTGTGGATATTCTGATTACACCAGTATTTCCACCAGCCTGAGTAAGGGAACGGATCAGAACATTCGCTTGACGCCGGGTCTCAGCTGGAATGGATATAATCCAAATCTGTACTGGCGTGTCTGGATTGATCTAAATGGAGATGGCGATTTTACGGATGCAGGCGAGCAAGTGCTACAAGCTAATCCAGGAAATCAAATCCATAACGGAACGATCAATATTCCTGCTTCCGCCACCAACGGAACGACCCGGATGCGAGTTAGTGTAAAAAAGGACAGCTATCCCGGATCTTGTGAATCCTTTACGGAAGGAGAAGTAGAAGATTATACCGTTGACATTACCGGTGGTAGTACGCCACCAACGCCTCCTGGTGATTATTGTGATGCCAAAGCAGATCAACCGTGGCAAGAATGGATTAGCGCAGTAACCCTTGGCGCCATCAATAATTCTACAGGGAAATGTGGTCCTTCCGTTTGTGGATACGGAGATTATACAGATCTATCCACCTCAATTATCGCCGGATCTAATCCTGCTATCACACTGACCGCAGGGTTAAGTTACCCAAGTTACCGACCTGATCTTTACTGGCGCGTGTGGATTGATTTAAATCAGGATGGAGACTTTACCGATAATGGCGAACAAGTTTTCCAGCGTTTTAACAATACAGGAAGTGTGGTCAATGGTAATTTAAATATTCCAGCCACGGCCAGTAATGGAGTCACCCGAATGCGTGTAATTGTCAGTAAAAATAATTACGTTGAACCTTGTGGAAATTTTGATCAGGGAGAAGTGGAAGATTATTCGGTCGTCATTAGCGGTGGCATCAGTGCTTCTGGCTTAGTAATAGTTCCTGGACAAGAGATGTTGTTTTTACGAGGCGCTATTACTCCGGATGGTATACAATTAAACTGGTCGACGAATACAGAATTTAAGAATGACCGTTTTGCAATTGGTCGTTCTTACGATGGGGTGAATTTTACCGCCATTGATCATAAAGACGCTTTGGGTACTGAAACGAATAATGCCGTTCAATACCAATCTTACGATACAGAAAGGTTGGCTCCCGGAATAGTTTATTACCAAATTCAGGCGATTTATACCGAAGGAACCAGTAATTTTTCCAATATCATTGAGATCAATAATCAACAGTCGGAAGAACGGTTATTATTGTATCCAAATCCGGCAATGGATGAAGTTCGAGTAGACCTTTCCAGCTATGCTGGAGAGCCTGCCACCCTTCAGATAAACAATGCTTTTGGCCAACCAATGATTACTAAATTAGTGGATGAGATAACGACCCAACCTTTGAATTTTGATTTACAAAATTTGCGAGCGGGCACCTATTTACTGACGGCAAAAGTAGGTGAATATAAACGGATGAGTCGGATTCTGGTGGTGGTGAAGCGGTAAAATGTTGATTTGTTGATTTGTTGATTTGTTGATTTGTTGAATCGTTGCATCGATTCAACAAATCAACGACTCACCAAGCAAAGCGTTTCAACATTAAAAAAATAATTACTATCTTTCGGATTCACTCAGTGGTTCACCGTAATGAAAGCAATCAATATCACCGAAAGAATTCGACAAATCAAGGATCATATTGGCAGCGCCAATCTTAAGACTGCTTTTGATGATCTGGAAGATTTGATTCGTTCGATTGAAGGGTTTGAAATTGAAAACGAACAAGAAATAGAATTTCTCAACCAACTAATTACCGTCAAAGCCCGGTATAATGGCTTTAAGGATTCGAAAATCACGGGCATCGGTGGAGATCAAACCGAACTTAATCAGATTACCAATTCCCTTTTATCGCTCACCGATAGCGTCCACGAATTATTAGCCAGTAATCCTGATTTGATCATCCCGAAAACCCCGGAGGAAATAACGGCCAACCTTACCATCCCGGCCGAAACCGTCGCGACCACTCATTCCCTCTCAACACCCACTACTTCTCCATCCAATAACAGTGGTTGCCTTTTTTCTTTTAGCAAATCTGCCGATCAGACCAATGTAAATGTGCAAGCCAACTGGTTAAAAATTCTGGGTGGGTTGGGTATCTTCATTCTGGCCGTAGCACTGGGATTAAAATTAATTTTTAGTATGGATGGTGGTGGAAAAACCCAACCGCCCGATAAATTCCCTGATCCAAAAGTAATAAATCCAGTTCCTAAAGATACAACAAAAGAAATTACCAAAATCGAATTTCCGAATAATACCAGTAATGCTATCAAGAAAATAGGAACAATGATGAGCGAAGGGAAATCAACTACTCGTGATGGAATTATATTTCCTAACATAAAATTTGAAAAGAATAGCGTCCGCTTGGACACGCAAGCAAAAAAAGAGCTGGATGATTTGGCGATGGTGCTGAAGCAGCTTCCAGACCAGCGAATTACTATTTCGGCTACGGTTGGACCTGATGAATCGAGTAGCTATAAAGGGAGTAAGGAAGTTACCTTAGGAGATGTCCGGGCCCGAGCCATGTATGCGTATTTAAAATCAAAAGGGATCCCAATTACGCGGATGGAGTTTGAGGGAGGAGGTGTGAGTGCTCCACAGCGGGTGATGATGGAGGTGCGGTAGGTGTTGAGGCGCTGCGCTGTTGAATCGCTGCGCTGGTTGAGGTGTTGAATAATGATAAAAGAATTATACTATAGGGATAGTTCAATAATCTGTATTTTTTGTTGCGTTCGCATTTCGTAAAAAGAGACTGATTAACCAATTAACTGATTAACAATCCATTATAAAGAAAATATTTAATTATGTAAATTAGCCTAATTGATTAGACACAGTTAATTGAACATCCCCTATTACAACACTGGCGAATCTTTCAATTTCTCCCACAAAGTCAAGGTTTCTTTCGCTTCCAGCACATCGTGTACCCGCAAAATTTTAGCATTATTTTCTAAGGCGGCAAAGTGTAGCGCAGTGGTACCATTCAGTGCTGTTTCGGGTGTGACCTTAAGTAATTTATGAATCATCGACTTTCGGGAAAGGCCTACTAAAATCGGCACCTCCAAAATTCTGAAGGAAGATAAATTCTTGAGAAGTTCGTAATTATGATCGACCGTTTTACCAAATCCAAAACCCGGATCAATCACGATGTCTTTTACGTCCAGCGCTCTTAACTGCCCCATTTTTTCAATTAAAAAATCCATTACGGTCGTCACGACGTGGCCGTCGTAAGTAACATCCTTTTGCATAATTTCGGGAATCCCCTGCATGTGCATCAGAATGTAAGGACAATTGATTTCCCCGATCGTTTTAAACATGTCCGTATCAATGGTGCCAGCGGAAATATCATTGATGATGGCCGCTCCGACGTCGATGGTTTGCCGGGCGACTACTGCCCGGACCGTATCCACAGAAATAATCGTGTCAGGAAATTCTTTCAGAATCGCACGAATGGCTGGTACTACCCTGCCCAATTCTTCTTCCACGGGAATGAGCTTCGCCCCGGGTCGAGAAGACATACCACCGATGTCAATAATATCTGCTCCTTCGGATAGCATTTTTGCTACTTGCGTAAGCAGGGCTTTTTCCGTTTGGTAGCGACCTCCGTCGTAAAAAGAATCGGGCGTAAGGTTAAGGATTCCCATGATTTTTGGTCGGGCGAGATCGAGAATTTGGCCTTGACAGTTAAGGGTGGTGTGTTGGTAGAGCATCTGTTTGATGTGCGGATTTTTTTAATTTGTGGATGTGCGGATTTATAGATGTGCGAATTGGTGATTTGGTGACCATCACTATTGTTCGCAACCTTCAAAAAAAACATTGTGTATGCGCAACAAATCCAGTAAGACTGAATCTGACAAATCGATGGTACCAGAAAATCTATTGGCTTTCTTCTCAAGTGATTGCAGGTTAGAGGGAAGCCAAAAGGCCAACTAGCTAAAAGAAGTCCGTTATTATTTCCGCAACTCCTTTTCAATATACTTCGAAACGGCCACAATCTCATGATCTTTTAACAATCCTTTAAACGGCGTCATCAGTCCTTTGCCAAAATAGACCTGTGCGACGCTTTCCTCCAGCGATAATTTTGAAGCACTCAAATCTTTCGCACCATTTACGCCCAACGCACCATCAAAACCATGACAAGCCGCACAGAACATTTTATATTTTCCCTTTGCATCAACTTCCGCAATCTGATCTTCGGTCGCTGCGGCAAGAATTTCTTTAGCCTTGGCTAGTTGCTCGGGGGGAACGGTCCGAACTTCCTCTTCGGCGGGTGCTTCGGAAGTATCTTCGGCATCCGGACTGGTCCGGTTAAAGGAAGAAGGATCTGCTTTGGCAGAACGCAGTTTTTTACCATTAGAGGAATCGTCTGAACAAGCAGTTCCAATTAGTAAAATCATGGATAAACAGAGCATAAGAAAAGAGCGCATCATAATATTGTATTTATAATTTTTGTAATTTTTTCAATTATTATCATCCGGTAAATAATCCGCAATAATTTTCAGGACTTCCCGATTATGAGGCAATCCTAAATGACTGCTCGCTACTTCCCGGTTTCGGTGCAGTTCGTCTTCCACAGAATCAAGACAATAAGCCCAGGGTAATACCCCGTCCGATTTGCTATAAATGGAAGTGGTTAAAACCTTGGTTGGATTTTCGAGTTCTTTGATCCATTCCAAATCAATCAGGTCTTCCAGATTACCTTTCAGGACGTGTACCACCCAACTGGCTCTGGTGGGTTTGGTAATTCCTCGAAAAGGAGATCCCAGCGTAAATATTTGCCGAATTTTATCCGGATGCCGACGCACCAAGTCTCTTGCGTAAATACCTCCCAGGCTCCAACCAATGACGGACACTTTTTGCCCCGTCTCCTGGTACAATTTTACGATTTTTTTTTCTAAAATATCTATTTCTTCTAAATCGGCCAGATTAAATCCCATTTCCCAAGCGTAGGTGCGGTAACCCAGTCGATCCAGCATCCGACGCATTGGTTCCATTTGGATATCATGGGCGATAATTCCCGGTATCACCAATACCGCATGGCCATCTCCTAATCGTGTTGGTTCGTAGTTGCGTCGAAAAGACCAGGACTGTATCCGCTCCAGCCAGGACCGAACAAATTCAATCATAAAAAGGAAAATTGAGGGTTGTTTTGCTTCCTCCGTTGTATTGAGATGTTCTGGTTGCATGATTGATTTTGCTTCTTGCTTTTTGCTTCTTGCTTTTTGCTTCTTGCTTTTTGCTTCTTGCTTCTTGCTATGGTAGTCAATTTACTCAAAAAAGGAAAAAA
Source organism: uncultured Saprospiraceae bacterium (assembly GCA_938008185.1). GTDB lineage: Bacteria > Bacteroidota > Bacteroidia > Chitinophagales > Saprospiraceae > JALZUU01. Next base: position 2,569 of record CALLLR010000052.1, on the reverse strand, counting down.
ATTCTTCTACTATTTTAAACATTGAAGCTGTTTAAAGTTAATGCAAAATGACTACAGCTAAGTCATTGATTGCCAATACTTCACAAATCTATCAACAACTTAAACCTATCCTGGTTCAGCCTCCGAACCAACATCCCGCCGGAGCAGTCCGCGAAAAGCAGTTTGGGCCGAACCACCTTCGTACAATACTTTATAAACTTCAGTGGCAATCGGCATATCAATCCCGTATTCTTCCGCCAGTTCCATCACCACCTTGGTCGTTTTGACCCCTTCGGCTACTTCGGCCATATCCGCAATGATCTCTTCTATTTTTCGGCCTCGTCCCAGATTAAAACCAACGTAATGATTTCGACTTTTGGAACTGCTACAGGTCGCCACCAAATCTCCCATTCCGGCGAGTCCCGCAAAAGTCTGGGGTTGACCACCCATCGCCACACCCAGGCGGGTCAGTTCGGCCAGTCCACGGGTGATGATCGCGGCTCGGGTATTGTCTCCGGCATCGGCCCCATCTCCCATCCCGGTGGCGATCGCAATAATATTTTTGAGCGCACCGCCCAGTTCACAACCGACGACATCTTCGTTGGTATAAACCCGAAATAATCCGGTACTGAAAATAGTTTGTAATCGTGCCGCAATCGTATCGTCGACCATCGCAATGACGCTCGCCGCCGCTTGTCCCGCCGCAATTTCTTTGGCCAGGTTCGGACCCGTCAATACCCCCGCCGGGTGTCCGGGCATCTCCTTTTCGATCACCTCCGTCATCCGCATTTTGGTATCCAGTTCCAGCCCTTTTGCCAAACTGATAATGGGTACCCAGGGCCGAATGTGGGGACGCGCTTCGCAGAGCACGGTCCGAAAATGCTGGGCGGGAATACCCATGATGACCACGTCGGCATTTTTAACGGTCGCTTCAATCGTATTGCTGGCCAGCAAAGAAGCAGGCAAGACGGCACCGGGTAAATATTTTTCGTTCCGGTGTTGCTGATTAATTTCGTCGACCGTATCCTGATTACGCGCCCAGATAGTCGTGGGACAATTACGGGCAGTTAACGAAGCGACGGTCGTTCCCCACGAGCCACCTCCTAATAATCCTACTTTTAACTGCTGCATAATTTATTCGTTTTGGTTAAGTTCGGCAAGAAAACTATTTCTTACTTTTTCAATATTTTTATCCAGGTCTTTTCGTTTCCAATCAGACAAATCAATCGGATCAAGAACTACGACTTCAATAGTCGTGGGACGGACCAAACTACTCCCCTTCGGAAGTGCGTGGTGGGCATTTTTTATAACAATAGGAATTATCGGAACACCTGCTTGTTTGGCCAGATGGAAGGGTCCTTTTTTAAAGGGTCCCAATTTAGTCGTCCGACTACGGGTACCTTCCGGCGCCACGGCGATTGAAACCCCATTCTTCAAGGATTCCACCGCAGGCTTCATCGCTTCGATGGCTTTTTTACGATCTTTCCGATCCACAAAAACAACGCCCAGCTGTTTAAGAATCGGTCCAAATGGAGGTATTGCTAATTCTTTTTTTGCAATTGCGGTAAAATCACGGCGCAGCAATTTCATCAAGATAAACATATCTGCGTTACTTTGGTGATTGAAGCAAAAGACTGCGGGCCGAGCATGCTCCAGATTTTCTTTTCCCTTGATTACTAAGTCCAGCGCCGCCATTCGACAACCCAGATCGCCCATCGTAGCGTAGGTAGCATTGATGCCTTTGCGTTGGGAAAGATGGAAAATTCCGGTACCAATTCCTTTGAGAATAGAAGGATAAATACTGCCGATAGCCAGTCCGGTTCGCAGGGTATTGATGAGTGGCATTCCCAGGGGTTCCTCAAATTGGTGGATCGGCCAGTTGTTTTCAAAAGCAATTTGAGCCAATGCCTTATCGGGATTCACCGCCTGCGGTTTGCCGACAATTTCGAGTAACGGATAATCTTCAAAACTATCCGTATAAAAGTAAGATTTGGATAAATCAATGTCGTGCTTTTCCGCAAATATTTTGGCTGCTTTGGCCTTGCCTTCGTTCCAGCACATCTCCTCCACTTCGCCCGTAAACTTGCCATCTTCTACCACCAGGGTCGTACAAAAAATATCATCCACTCCAAGATCACGGGCTACGGGTGCGACCTGGTATGGCGTGGCGGCGGAGACAATCACCACTTTATGTCCCTGCGAAAAGTGCGAAGCCACCAACGCCCGAGCTTCGGGATAGATGGCAGCAGCCAGGTATTTGGTGTATACTTCTTCTCCTAAATTTTCAAACTCTTCTTCTTTCATCCCCTTAAGACCTTGGACGGATAGTCGGGTAAAATTGGCGTAGTCCCGACTACCAGAGGCGTAGATCATGAGTACCGCTACGTGGGAAATGACTTCACGGGTAGTTAATTTTTTTGATAAAATCCGGGAACGCAAAAATCGTTTGGCCGAAAAATCATTGATCAACGTTCGATCTAAATCAAAGAAAACGGCAATGTGTTTTCCTTTTTCCGATTGGGTAACTTCTTCGGTGACCAGGGTAAGATCGGAGCCCGGCACCACTTCCATTTCCAGTGGAATCAGGTGA
>CALLLR010000051.1 GCA_938008185.1 uncultured Saprospiraceae bacterium | reverse complement strand
CTTTCCTAAAACTGTTTTTTCTAATCTAACCTACGATGCGAACGATATTATTCAACAGATTGGCGGTCCTCCGTTGGTCGTAAAATTGCTAAATGGTACCCACGGAATGGGCGTTATTTTGGCCAAAGATCAAAATACGGCTGAGGCAGTAATTGAATCTTTTTATAAAACAAAGAATAGAGTGATCCTGCAGGAATTTATCGAAGAAGCGGGTGGAGAAGACCTTCGGGCTTTTGTCGTTAACGGTAAGATTATCGCCTGTATGAAACGTCGGGCCAAACCTGGTGAATTTCGTTCCAACCTCCACCGGGGCGGTTCTTCCATTATTGTCAAACCAGATAGCGAAGAAATTGCCACCGCCCTCAAAGCTACCGCAGTAATGGGATTACATGTGTCTGGTGTTGATATGTTACAATCCAAGCGAGGCCCACTTGTATTAGAAGTAAACGCTTCTCCCGGACTCGAAGGAATCGAAACCACTACCGGAGTAGACATCGCCAATCAGATTATCGAATTTATCGAAACAGAAGTCGCAGCAAAAGAAAAAGCTTAGGTTGCTTCTTGCTTCTTGCTATTTGCTTCTTGCCATTTACTATTTGCTTTTTCTACCGTCTGCTTTACGATTGCCCTGAGGTCGCAGCAAATCAATAAATCAATAAATCAACAAATCAACGATTAAACAAATCAAAAAATGTCCTTCCAAATCAACAAAACTACCATTGCTCCCGGCGAAAATAAACTGATCAAACTCAATATTGCCAAACTTCCGTCGGGCACGGTGATCAGTATCCGAGTCCACGTTTTTAGAAGTAAAAATCCAGGACCAACGGCCTTACTCTTGGGCGGTCTGCACGGCGATGAGATCAACGGAGTAGAGATCGTTCGGCGAGCAATCGGAGAAAATATTTTTGAGCAACTTGAATGTGGAAGTGTGATTGCCATTCCATTGTTAAATGTTTACGGATTTATCAATTTTTCGCGTGATGCGGTAGATGGTAAAGATGTTAACCGTTCCTTTCCCGGCAGCGCTACGGGTTCCCTGGCCAGTCGGGTAGCGTACACGCTTAGTCAATCTATTTTGCCGCTGGTTGATTTTGGCGTAGACTTTCATACTGGAGGGAGTAGTCGCTACAATTATCCGCAGGTTCGCTATACGACGGAAGATGCGGCTGCCAAAAAAATGGCCGAACAATTTGCGGCACCTTACCTGATGGAAAAGAAGAATCTGGATAAGACGTTACGACATACTGCAGCGGGAATGAATATCCCAATCCTGGTGTACGAAGGAGGAGAGTCCCTGCGTTTTGACGGTTATTCGATCGATCATGGAATCAAAGGAATACAACGATTATTGTTTCAGCAAAAGATGTTAAAAGCAGATGTACCCACTAATCATATTCCAAAATATTTTTCTAAATTTACCTGGATGCGAGCCGAAAAATCCGGAATGTTTATGTGGATGCAGTCTTCCGGTGCAAAAGTTAGTAAAGGAGAAATTTTGGGAGTCATTAATAGCCCGCATGGGACGAAAGAAATCAGGGTGTTGGCCAAACACGATGGATATATTGTCGGTCATAACAACGCTCCGGTGGTAAATGCGGGTGACGCGTTGTTTCATTTAGGTTGGTAATGGTCGAAATTTTGAGACGTTGAATACTATTTTCTAAAACTCAAAACTCAAAACTTTTCACTCTACACAAAATCTTCCTGATCGTATCCGTCTGTCCGATCCATTGTCCGATATGCTGCTGGCAGAATTTCCCGCAAGGGTAGAGGTGTTCCTTCGTGCCATTTCAATAGGCGTTCACTTTCCGTTATTCGAATATATGAATGCTCGTCCAGAGATTGATAAATCCATACCTTGGCGTGGGCAGGACCCTCTATATTAGATAAAAAAGATTGACCTTCCATCAATTGATGGAGGACATAGATTTTTCCATTGATCGTAATTTTATTAGGAATTTTTTGAATGTCAAAGTCAATATTCTGCGTTTCGATGACGTTCATTTCCCGCTCGGTAGCTGCGCTGATAATGCCTCTGTTTTGTTTGAGATAAATTAAGCGTTCCCTTTCCAGTTCATCCGTCAGTTGAATTAATTTATCGATGTTTCCATCTTTCCAGTCAAATTGAGTAAGGTGTCGGACGTACAGATTTTCGTTATTCAGGATCGCTCTTTGATTCGGCCGCAAGCTATAAGCAAAACGCGCCGTTTCTGGTAAATCTGCTTTTCGTTGGCGGCGGGGCAGCAGTGTTTTTTCACTGGTAAAAACTGGTGTGGTACGTCCATATTCCCCTTTTACCGGATGATCTGTAATACCGATATAACGTTCCAGTTGATCTTCTAATTCTTTCATTTTTTCCACGCTCATCCCATTATTACTGATCAGCTTAATATCTTTACCATCGATCATTTTACAACGAAATTCATAATATTTTTTTCCCTTGCTTCCTGTTTTTTGTTTAATATAAAATTGATCAATTTCCGCAGTTGGATAATATTTATTTCCTTTAAAAGCAGGAATGGGACTATGCTCAATCGATAACTGCCCCTGACTGACGGTAATCTCCGTGTGATTAAAAAGCATGGACAGCGCTTGATGAGCCATGAAAATCCCAACGGCTAGATGGATGATTGGGAAAAGAAAAAAAAGTAGTGGAGCTCCTCCAGCAAAAGCAGCACCGTACCAGACTAGTAGAAATCCATTCCAAAAAGCAGCAAAAAATCCAATAGCAATTCCTGCTATTCTGGGCCATTTATACTTGATGTATAATTCATCAACATTTTCGTAAACTTGTAGATTTTCACTATCAGACATGATTTTCTATTTGGATTTATAACTAAAAATTTATCTAAGTTTTCGCAATTTGGCAGTAGCATAAAAATTTGAATAAATTTTTTCTTATCACTAAAGTACAAATTTTAAACCTAAAAAAACGGGAATATTACCAGCGACCAACGATCCATCTTACATAATTATTTTTTGGGAAAATATTCTGACTTTTCAAGCCTTCCCAGGATTGATTATCATACGAACTTTGACTACTTTCGCGGATGTCAGAAAATCAACCCCTTTATACTTTTCAGTTTTTTGTGCTCTGTTTTTCGCAGCTCCTGTTTTCTGGCAGTTTCAACATGATTATTCCGGAGTTACCAGCCTATCTGACATCCCTTGGCGGAGAAGATTACAAAGGATTCATCATCGCCTTATTTACGCTGTCCGCAGCTTTCTCCCGTCCATTTAGTGGTAAACTAACGGATACCATCGGACGGTTGCCGGTGATGGTGATCGGTACCCTGGTTTGTGTGGTCTGTAGT
>CALLLR010000050.1 GCA_938008185.1 uncultured Saprospiraceae bacterium | reverse complement strand
TATCTGAGCGTTGAGCGCATTAGAGATACCAAGGCTTAAAAAAAATAAAATAATGGTAAGTCGGTTGAGATAGTTCATGTGATTGTACTTATGAAATACGGTTAACGCTGAAGCGAAAATTATAGAATAACAACATTATTTAAATTAATCGTTGCAGGGTAGGAGGTCCAAAAAATAGACAAAAGATGAATAATATGCCAAAATATTAATCCATGATAGCAACCATACAAATATAGTTCTTTTTGAAGTTTTATTCCAGCAAAAAAATCGAATTGGCGTCCTCCTGACTTGTTTTTTTTAAAATATACCCTAATTAAGTTATATACAATTAACATTTTTTATATATATTTGTGTCGCGATCAAAATCGTATGTTTCCCAAAACCTTTCAACCTTCTCAACAACCGACCATATTACTTTCTTGGCATTCGCCAAGTACTAAACTTACCTATTGCTCCTCGAAGGGAATCGAATGGAGTAATGGCTAGTTCATATCTAATCATACCTACTGAAAAGATTAATTCGGTAATTATTTAGCGACCATTCTTTTTTTGAGAAAGCCAAGATCTGGCAGGATCTACCCTACAGTTAATTTTTTTCTTGTCAATTGTTTTCACAAACAATTGTAATCTCATGATTTTTCATTCCACCACACACTATTTCGGAATGAAATTTCTTAATCTGTTTTTGGGATGTGCCCCCTCTCCTTTTCAGGTGGAGAGGGGCACTTTTTTTTGCCTAATTAACCTTTCGAAATCTTTTCTAGTCACAGCGAAACTAAAAAAATAGTTGTATAACTAAAAAAATAGTTATAGGTTTGTGGTATGGAAAAATTAACCAGAAAAGAAGAAGAGGTTTTAGAAGTACTTTGGAATCTCGAAAAAGCCTTCGTTAAAGAAATTGTGGCGGCACTGCCCGATCCAAAACCACATTACAATACGGTTTCTACTATGGTTAGGAAACTCGAAGAGAAAAAATACGTTGGTTACGAAGCCTTTGGTAAAACTCACCGATATTTCCCACTAGTGAAACGAGAGGATTTTCTTGGAAAAACCATGACCAAGTATTTTAACAATTCTTATAAAAAAATGGTCACCTTTTTTGCCAAAGAAGAAAAGCTTTCCGTAGAAGAACTCAAAGAGATTATTGAACTCATCGAAAAAGAGAAAAAATAATGAGCGAACTATTATTATATCTCGGGAAGAGTGGAATTTGTTTAAGTTTATTGTTTTTATTTTTTGTATTTTTTTTACAAAAAGAAACCTTTCTAAAATTAAATCGCTGGATTTTATTAGCCAATATCGTTTTAGCATTAATGCTTCCGCTGATGGAAGTACCCACCTCGTTTTCAGGTTTTGACCTGGCAACAATTGAAGTGCCCCAAAACAGTACGAGTATCTCTGTACCTACTTCCCCCCTAAAAGCAGAAAATATGAAGCCGGCTGTTGAGGCAACATCTCGTATCAGCTTAAATTGGGAGGCGATTTTTCTCTCTGCTTATTTAATTGGATTTTTGATATTCATGCTTCGATTTTTCGCCCAAATTTTCTCTGTTCTTTTATTAATAATTTCCAGTGAAAGAGAGAAAAAAGAAAAAATACTTTTCATATATCCAGAAAAAATGCTGGCTCCTTTTTCTTTTTTCAGCTTTCTATTTATTGATAAGACTGCTTACGACGCTCCGGCTTTAGAACAGATAATTGCGCACGAAAAGGCACATATTCGGCAACGACACTCCTGGGACATCCTGTTGTCCGAATTGCTCATCATTATTCAATAGTTCAATCCTTTTGCCTGGTGGCACCGAAGATTAGTAGAGACAAATTGATAGCAGACACAAAAAAGTGGCGTTCAGTGATGAAAGCAAAATTGAAATATACCAGTGCTAAATCCACGGGAACTACTTCATACATTAACTTGACCGCAGAAAAAAAATCCATTATAAAAAATAGAATTATTACCAATCAAACCACTACAATTTACTATTTGGATGGATTGAAAACCGATAAGACAATCGATGATTTTGACTATAAAAATATCAAGTCCGTTAAATTAAACGAAAAATATACTAACTACTACGATGCTCAGGGAGAATTACTAGAAAGCTTAATTGATACGATGGAGGTGAGGATTATTGGTCAGTAATGCTGGCAGTTATAAGAACAAGAAAAGGTGTAAAGAGAAAATCTTTATACCTTTTCTTAGCATCCTTCCCCAAGCATCCCCAAAATTTCCTCCACGTACTTCCGGTCATTACAAAGCCTTGGCACCTTATGTTGATTACCAAATTTCCCGCGTTGGCGCATCCAGTTCAGAAAAGTCCCCGCCGGTAAAGCGTGTAGTTCCAGTTCTTTCAATGCCATGTTTTTATACCGTTTGGCTTCGTAATCCGAATTTATTTTTTGTAAATTCTGGTCTAGTAGTTGCTTAAATTCTGGTAAATTTTCCGGCACTTTTTCAAATTCCACCAACCATTCGTGACCGCCTTGCTCATCTGTTTCCATGTAGATGGGTGCAGCCGTGTACTCGGATACTACGGAACGAGTGGCCGTGCAAGTTACCCGTAATGCCTGATCTGTATTGGCCACAATTACTTCTTCTCCAAAGACATTGATATATTGTTGAATCCTTCCGGTAATTTTAATTTTGTGGGGCTGCGTAGACGTAAACATCACCGTATCACCGATGAGATATCGCCACAAACCGGCATTGGTAGAAACCAGCAATGCATAATTTTTACCAATCTCCACTTCCTCCAGTGGAATCGCAATCGGATGCGCACTATCCCATTCTGATGCTGGTAAAAATTCGAAGTAAGTTCCGTTGTCTAAAAGTAACAACATATCATCTCCATTGAGTTCGTACTGGGAAGCAAAGTATCCTTCGGACGCATTGTACACTTCCCAGTAATTCACCTGATCGGATGGCAGTAGTTCTTTTAGTTGTTCCCGATACGGCGCCAGACTTACGCCACCGTGGATATACGTTTCAAAATTTCTCCATACCTCCAGCATATTATTTTTTCCGCTTTGCGCTAAAATACGTCTAAAAAATACGATGGTCCAGGTTGGTACCCCACCGATCATTTTGATCTGTTCCGCAATTTCTGGTTGCATAGCGACCCGTGCCATTTCTTCAATTTTGTCTTCCCAGTCAGACTGTAAAACGGTCGGGATATCCGGCTCAAAAAACGGACGAGCTACGTAGGGCATATTTTTTACCATCAAGGCAGAAACATCACCACAGAGGGTTTCCGGAAATGGTCCGTAAGGGTCATTACTTCCAGCCATCAGAAAGTTTTTGCCCGAAAAAATACTACAATCTGGTCGCCGGTGGTACAACATGGTCATCGTATCCCAGGTACCTTTGATATGATTTTGCTTTAGGTTTATTTTTGAAACGGGAATAAATTTACTCTTGTCGCTGGTGGTACCGGATGATTTAGAAAACATTTTTACCCGGCCAGGCCATAGTACATCTTCGGCCCCTTCCATCATTTGAGAAATATAGGGTTTGAGGGTGTCGTAATTCTGAACGGGTACCTGGCGGGCAAAATCCGTCTGGTTTTTAATAGTAGAGAAATTATGTTTTTTTCCCCATTCGGTGTTGCGAGCAGCATATAATAATTCGGTTAGCTGTGCCTGTTGGGTTTGATAAGGCGCGACTATGAACTGTTCGATTTGATTAAATCGACGTTGATAATACCAACGAAAGATATTATTGGCAAAGTTTCTCATGGTATGAAACTAATAATTTTTAAATAAAAAAAAGAATATTCTACGTAGCTAAAGTAAATTCATCTACAGAAATTATTGAAAACCAGCAAAATTCTTAGAAAGACTACTCGTTGAATTATGGTGCAGTTCCCCATCGTGTGATAATAAATGCTTATTTTTATCATGAATAAATACCTCAACTCCATGGGACTCACTTTTCATTATCAGGGTACCGTCAAAGAAATCAGCCGAATTGCAGACCTATCTGATGAAGTAAAAGACATCTGCGAAACAATGGACTGGCGTTACCAAAACCGGGACTTTGAATTCAAGCTGGATAAACATGTGATGCAACATATTGGCTTTGAAAATAAATCAAGTGTCGTACTGCGTGGCATCATGTTTTGCCCACATCCGGAATCAGAATGGGTTTATCTCTATTTTACTGAAAAAGGCCAACTAATCAGCCCGGCAACCCTACAGTTTGTGGATACCAGTATTGAACCTGAATTTATTTTTTCCGCTTTTACAAAAACACAATATGCGGGTCCGGAAGTACACATCGCCGTTCTTAAATTACTCGATTATTTAAATAGAAAATATGAACTTTCTCTCCAAATTAGCGACGAGGGAGAATACTGGGAAACGAGAGATGAGACTCGATTAAAAAATAATTTTGAACGAAATGGCGTACTGATTGATATGGTCGCACACGCATTAGAAGGGTCAGAAATTACGGCTGCGATGACTCCGTTGGGCATTCTTAAACAGATAGAAGATATTCTTAAAAAGATCAGTAAAAGAGATGGGAGCATTTGAAATAAAAAACTTACTTCCGTAAATAAAAAGCTGATTCCAAAAAAGAATCAGCTTTTTTTGTAAAACTTTTGTGTCTTTAAAATAAGATTAGTTTAAATAATTTTCTTCAAAAAACTCTTTGTATCCCGCCAGGGATTTACTCTTTAATACCGTTCGGTAATTATTCTGAGTAATTGGATAGATTTCATATTCTACTCCTTCCGGTAAAAAGCTTTCCGCGTTTTTTGTAATCCCCTGGTAATATGTCATGGCCTTATCCTGCGACTTAAATCGTCGAATAACCACCATCGGCTGGTCACCTAAAGAAACAGGAGAAATACGCAGCTTTGCCAATTTATTAAATTCCGTATTATAATTAGAAATCGCTGCTTTGGCATCATTGAGCGAAATCTCTGTTCCTCCGGTAATCAAAACAATAAAATAATGAAGTTTCTCTGGTTCTACCTTGTATTTTCCGGCCTCTGCAGGATCAGATTTTGAGTCTTCCGTTTTAGCACTTTGTCCGGATGATCCTTGTCCCAGCAGTTTTAAGATTTCTTTAGCTCGCACTTCTTCCGGTGTATTAGGATATTTACCAATTACCTCACGCAAACCACTCCGGTAAGCATCTTTTCCTTCAAGACTTCCTTTACTCATCGCACCAAGCAGCGCAAATTTTGCCTGAAGCTTATTTCCAGGTCCAAACTCTTTCTGGGCAGCCTCTATACGTTGAGCTACATCCGAATATTTTCCATCCTCGAAACTCAAATAGGTTTGATCATAGTACTGCATCAAGGCTAAATCTTCAGCTCGGCTCTTAGAAAGAAAGTCTGGATCAGTCAACACCCGTGCGTAACTACTGTTGGGAAATTCGCCCGCCAGTTTATCATAATAATATTTAGCTTTGGTTTTGTTATTTAAATCTGTGTGGGCCAAATAAAGAAAATAATACATCTCATCCCGGTCTTCTGCGGTTGGAAAACGACGTTCTCTCTCCTCCAGTATCTGGATAGATTTTTCGTTATCCTGCAATCGATCCCGATATAGCCCACCAAGTTTTAGCATTGCTTTTGCAATTTCTTTTTCCGACTTGGCAACATCCGCAGGTGTACTTGGTACTTCCCGAAAAATATTTTTGATTTCATCGTCCGTCAACTCGCGACTGATCTCCTCCACGGCAATTTCGGGATCGTCCTCGAAGCTACGCAATTCGCTACGGACAGATCGACGCCAGTTATCTTCCAGCGGACGATCTCCCCAGCGTTTACGGAAGTCTTTGAGTCCTTTTTTTCTGATTTTTTCGTTGTATGCCCAGTAGTTAGACTTTGATGATCCAGTCTTGGGCTTTTTAATAGCCGCCGAACCTTCGGTTTTCAGATTACTAAATTTCGCCTCTTCCTCCTCTTTTTTTATTTTAAAAGCCAATGCTCGGCGTTCGTCTTCCGACATATTGCTGATTCGAAGTAAGCTATCCTGTGTCTGAATAACGAGCAGGTTGGCCGCAATATCGGTAAGATTATTTGCGTATTCGGTAACCTGATCGTAGCGTTCGTCGGTTTTGGGCAAAACCTGTAGTGTACTATCGTAATAAGCTTTCGCTTCGATAAAAGACTCTTTATCGAAATATAGCTGCGCCAATTGTAGATAAGATTCTCCTTTCTGAGCGGTATTTCCTTCGTTATAATTTAAAGAGGATTTTAGATATTCGATAGCAGCCAGTTGATCATTGTCCTTTAGCGCAATGGTCGCCAGCAAAAAGTAAATCTGATCCCGGTATTCGTAGTTTTTAATATCCTTCGTCATCTTCTGCAAAGTCTTAGTAGCATCGGCATCCGTCAAAGTACCCGCCTCCCAACTATTGCGAATGATATTTAACTGTGCGCTGAATTCCATATCGTAGGAATTACTAAATTTTCGTGCCTGAGCGAAAGCTATTTCAGAAGCTTTATTATCTCCATTTTGCTGATAAATTTGCGCTAAAATGTAAGCGTACCGTGCTTTTAGCTGACGATCTTTCCCCAGTTCGATCGCTAGCTTGAGGGGCTCAATGGCCTGGTCATAATTTTTTTGTTTTATATGATAATGCGCCTTGACTGGTGCTAAATCCCGTCTAATATCTTTAAACGTAGTCGGATTTTTTTCCAGTTTACTGATCATTCTTTCTGCTTCGTCGTACGCGCCTCTCTCGATGTAGGTACGCGCCATCCATAACTGTCCTGCCTGGAAGGCAGGACGGTGCTTTAAAAAATAATTTTCTTTTTCAACTTCTTTTTCCTTCTTCTCGATGGGATTGTTGGTATCAAGCGTTTTAGGTGGTTCCGTTGGTAGAGGAGCATCTTTACTCGTCTTGGTATTGGCATCCTTACCCGTATTTTTTTTGCCTGATTTTCTACGTTGTTCCCGTTCTTTCTTTTTTGCTTCTGCTCTTTTTTTAGCCGCTTTACGCTTTGCCTTCTGAGCTTTTTCCCTGGCCTTCTTGGCTTTTTTTCGGTCCTTCTTACTTGATTTCTTTTTTCTGGCTTTGGTCTTTTTACCGTTGGTCCCAGTACGTTTAATACCATCTTTCTCCCGTTGCGCTATTGCCTCCGGGCTAAATTCCTTAAGCATGTATAAGAGTGTTTCTTCGGCAGACTCGTAATCTTGCTTCAGATACTGTGCTTTTCCAGCCAGCAGGTAGCAATCATCACTCCAATTACTTTCAGGATGCAAGTTGACTACTACAGTTACTTTTTTGATCGCTTCGTCGAGATTACTGGCAACTGCTGCCGGATTATCGGCCGCTACATAGTCAAATACGGGTAAAATTTTTGTATAGTTATCTGGATATTGATCACTGAGTGAGACAATGCTTTCATTAATCAGTACGTCTGCGTTCCAATAAGCGTTGTAATGTGCCGTTACATTATGGTACAACTTTTTGATGGGGCCATCTTTTTCGTCTTTTTTCTTCTGCACGGCGCAGGAAGTCGAAAAAAGCAGGATCAGACCGTAGATGAAGAGTTTATAGATTTTTTCCAAACTAAAAAAAGGTTTATTTTCGTGAAGCAATACCAACTTATTTTTACCAAAATAATGAAAATAGGTTACGTAGATTGCTTTGATTTTCAGATACTTGCAAAGATACAGGTAATTCTTTAAATTCAGATAATTCTCCAAACGAAGGAACTTTCTCCACAAAAGGGGAATTATTATCTACTTTAAAACCGATTTTTAGCTAATTTATTTTATTGTACCTTTAAGTATTAACATTTCTGTACCGTGGAAAACGAAAAAAAAAGAGGTCGTAAATTTATTGAGAAATCCAGGGAAAATTATCGCCTGATTGTGATGAACAACGAGACCTTTGAAGAAGTGGGTTCTTATCAGTTGTCTCCACTCAATATTTACATGGCTATTTGCGCAGTAGTAGTCACCGTAGCCCTGCTTGTTTTTCTACTCATCGTAGTTACTCCCATCAAACGATATATTCCGGGATACGGAAATATTCAGGAACATAAGGAAGCCCTTCGGCTTACGGCTGAGCTGAATGCAATTAAAAAGGACTTAAGTGCTCAGGAAGCCTATACCGAAAATATTCGGAAAATTCTGGTTGGAGACATTGTGGAAGTAGAAAGTCAGGTAGCCGATGTTGATTCTAACCTGATGGAAGATATGCCCGATAGCTTGATTAACATAGAAAGAATCCGTGAAGACGAATTGCTACGTAAAGAAATCGAACTAAACGAGCAATTACAGGATCGACAGACAAATGCGGCAGGGCCTCTGACAATTAATAACCAAATTTCACTCGAGCAGCTCTACTTTATTCCCCCCATTTCGGGCGGAACGATTAGTGAGCCTTACGCCCCAAACAACAAGCACTATGGTATTGACGTAATGGCTCCGAAGAACACACCTGTCAAAGCCATTATGGATGGGTTTGTTTTTTCCTCAGACTGGACGCTGGAAACCGGTAATACCATTGGCATTCAACATACTAATAATTTGATTTCATTCTACAAACATAATTCCGCTATACTGAAAGAATCCGGTAGTCAGGTGAAAGCAGGAGAAGCTATTGCAATTATTGGTAACACGGGCACATTATCTTCGGGACCACACCTGCATTTTGAGCTATGGCACAATGGTAAAGCTGTAAATCCCGAAAATTTTATTATTTTTGATAGGTAATCAGGTATTACATTTCTCTAACCAAACATCCAACTTTTTTTAAGTACTCGTGTTTTCACAGTGCATCACTATCATCAGTAGTGGTGAATTTGTAATTTATAGCCCCTTTGACAATCGACCGCAAAAATCAAAAAATGAATAATCTTAAAGAAACGTTTAACGAAAAAGGAGAAGCGGTAAGCCCATTACTGCCAGAAGAAATTAAAAATTTTCTGATCGATATCGATGGTACAATATGTGACGATGTTCCGAATGAAGAAGCGGAACGAATGGCTACGGTATTACCCTACCCGGATGCACTTAAAATTCTAAATAAATGGTATGCTGAAGGTCATGTCATTTTCTTTTTCACTTCCCGTACCGAAGCGCACCGCGAAGTAACCGAGACCTGGCTGAAAAAACATAATTTTAAGTATCACGGTATTCTTTTTGGCAAACCCCGTGGTGGGAATTATCACTGGATTGATAACCACATCGTTAAAGCCACCCGATTTAAAGGAAAATTTACGGACTTAGTAGTCAAAAATAAAGACATCGAAGTTTTTAAGCCCTAAATTTTTCGGGTCAAAATATCTGTTAACGCTGGTTTTAATTCGGGATACTGAAACTCAAAGCCTTCTGCTTCTACCTTTTCACTCAATACATTCGATCCACTCAAGACTACATCTGCCATTTCTCCCATGGCCAGTCGCATCGCAAAAGAAGGGGATGGAACGAGTAACGCTGATTTATCTAACGATTTTGCCGTTATTTCTGTAAATTTTTTATTGGAAACGGGGTGCGGAGCTACTCCATTGTAGACCCCTTTCATCTCATCATCTTCGATGGCCAGGATAAATATCCGACACAAATCTTCAATGTGAATCCAGGAATATATCTGTTCTCCATTCCCAAAATAAACACCCAGCCAGAAATTAAAAGGTAATAATAATTTTTCCAGCGCTCCTCCTTTTGTAGATAGTACGATACCAATACGGACAGTGACCGTTCGTAATCCCGTAGCGGCTACTTTTTCAATGGCATTTTCCCAGGCTACTACACTTTCAGATAAAAACCCATCTTTACCAGCCGCTGCCGATTCAGGTAATGGCTCCGTACCCCGGTCTCCGTAGTAGCCGATGGCAGAAGCGGAAATATAAGCCTTTACATTAGAATATTTGGGTAACATTTCGGCAAATAATTCGTTCCCCTTTACCCGACTTTCAATGATTAATTGCTTTCGTTTGTCCGTCCAGCGTTTATCTGCGATTCCGGCTCCGGCAAAATTGATCACAAAGTCTGCTGAAGACAGAGCGGCTTCGTCTATCTCTCCTTTCATAACGTCCCAAACGAATGTTTTATACTTGGAGTCCGGATCTGCGGTACGACTTAACAAATGAACGGTATGGCCTTGATCCGTCAGCATTTTACTCAACTGACGACCAATCAGTCCCGTTCCGCCAGCAATTAATATTGTATACATGATTCTTTTTTAGGGAAACAGATTGGGTAATTGAATGTTTAAAACTCAGGTTATTCTTTTCCTCAATAAAATTTCTATCTTGTAGTATAATGTTTAAATATTGTCTAAAACCACTTTTATTTCTAATTGTTCTACTCTGTTGTGTAGGTATACAATGTAAGCGGGATAGAACGAGTGTAGATAAAAAAACGGTAACGATCCGACTGGCTACCGAACCGGAACAGGTGGATCCTCTCCTGGCTCGCACCCTGGCGGATCGCCAATTAAATAATCTGCTTTTTTTATCTCTACTAGATTACGATCCTCAGACATTGGAATTGATTCCCATACTGGCCGAAACATTACCTACGGTCGATTCAATTACCAGTGGTCCGTGGCGCGGAGGGATGCGGTACCAGTTTACGATCCGGCCAGATGCAACCTGGAATAATGGCTCCCCCGTCACCGCCGCAGATTATATTTTTACTTTTAAAACTTTACTCAATCCCGGCGTCAACGCGGCTCCTTTCCGGATCTATTTTAATTTTTTAAAAGACATTACAGCTGACCCACTTGACCCTAAAAAGTTTACTGTTGTCACCGACCGCCCTTACGTAATGGCATTAGAAGCATTAGGTACTGTTGGACTATATCCCGAATATTATTATGATAAAAATCAACTAACGAAAAATATACTTATTACCGACTTGACCAACGCCGGACGGGTCGATTCGATCTATCAAAACACAATCGAACTGCAAAATTTTGCGGAAGCTTTTAATAATAAAGATCCGCATAAAACGATCGGTGGCAGTACCTATCAAATTACAGAGTGGATTGCTAATCAACGAATCGTACTCGCTAAAAAAACACCCCATTGGACGGAAAAAATTCCAATACTGACCGCTCATCCAAGTCAACTTATTTTTAAAATCATTCCTGATGCAAACAGTGCATTGAGTCTATTATATAATCAAGATTTAGACGTACTAACAGGTATTCCTCCAGATCGATTCGAAGTAATAAAAAAAGAGCTTGCTGCCAACTATCATTTCTATACACCACCAAAACTTAGCTACGACTATATTGGTATCAATGGTAATAAAGACTACCTGACCAATTCAAACGTGCGACGTTCACTTGCTCATCTGGTAGATGTAGAACAGATTATTTCTGACATTTGGAATGGCCAGGCTCAACGAACAATTGGTCCTATTCATCCGTCTAAGTCTTATTACCATCCGAGTTTACGCCCGATTAACTTTGACGTAGCACGCGCAGATTCGTTATTAGAAATAGCTGGATTTGGTCTGACTGGGTCGACGCTCAAGCTGCGTTATTTTTATAATACCAAAAATGAAAAAGCAAGGGAAATTGGTCTCTTACTAAAAAAGGCAGCTCAGGCCATCAATGTCGAAATAATACCTACAGGAATGGAGATTAAGGCACTGCTAACTACTTATCGACAAAGAGACTATGATTTGATCTATCTCACGTGGACGACGCCACTGGGGCTGGATGATTTGCGACAGACGTGGCATAGTTCCGGTAACGTAGCCGGTGGGAGCAATCGTACTGGATTTGGAAATAAAACTTCTGATCAAATCATTGATCAAATCAGAATTTCCTATGATTCAAAAACTCGA
This sequence comes from uncultured Saprospiraceae bacterium, assembly GCA_938008185.1. Lineage (GTDB taxonomy): Bacteria > Bacteroidota > Bacteroidia > Chitinophagales > Saprospiraceae > JALZUU01. Next base: position 4,502 of record CALLLR010000050.1, on the reverse strand, counting down.
AAAGAATTGTATCTTCGTATACAGGAACTTATTTACCAGGCACAGCCCTATATTTTTTTATATACCCCTTACGAAAGAATGGCAGTTCATAAACGTTTTTCCATTCATCCGACAGCTCGCTATCCTGGCTATACGATTAGCGAATTCAGATAGCGAAGTTGTTTAAATTAAAATAATAACCATGACTAGAATTTTTCGTTATTTTCTATTCCTCACATTCTGTACACTATCCTTATTTTCCTGTCGTACGGATCCCGCTAAGTCGGAGACCACTTCCGTAGCGGCTACCGAAGCCGTGGTCACTTCCCGCCTACGGGCAGATCCAACTTCGCTCAATCCGATGATGACTTATCAGGGAATCGATCTTAAAGTCGCGAACAATATCTTTCAGACGATGATTGAGTATGATCCTTATGATTTGAAAATGAAGCCCATACTCGCGAAAGCAATGCCCACGGTGAGTTATATAGAAGAAGACGGAAAAGTAGTGGGTACTACCTACGGCTACGAGATAAAACCCGACGCAAAATGGGAGAATGGTCAGCCTGTTCTGGCTTCCGATTATATCTTCACATTAAAGCTGGTAATGAATCCTAAAATGGGCGGCCCTACTACGGCATACCGCAGTCTTCTTCAAGTAATTAGTGACGTAACGGTTGATTCAGAAAATCCCAAAAAATTTTCTGTGACCGTTTCTCCCTATAATTTTAAAGGAAAATATTACGCGGGAGGATTTCAAATTTTACCAGAATACATTTATGATCCCAATGGACAACTTTCTGACGTAGCCATCAACGATTTATTAAATCCAGAAAAAGCAGAAGAACTAGCCAATTCTGTCGCTGCCCTTCAGACTTATGCCGACGAACTTAATACCCCGGAATATAATCGGGAAAAAATTTCTGGTAGTGGACCTTATATGTTAAAAGAATGGATTACCAATGAAAGAATTACTCTAGAAAAGAAAAAAAACTGGTGGGGAGATAAATACACAAAAGAGAACGGAATGTTTGAAGCATACCCGCGCCAGATCATTTATCGTCCGATTCTAGATGCGGCACCCGCGGTTGCCATGTTGCAAAATGGAACCCTGGATGCAATTTACCAATTACCTAATTCTACTTTTTTAGAATTAAAAGACGATCCGAACATTACAAAAAATTACAACCTTCTTAATCCCGAGACATTATTGATGGCTTATTTGGGGATTAATAGTAACAATCCAAAGTTAAATGATAAAAGAGTTCGGCAAGCCTTGGCTCACTTAATGGACATGGACCAAGTCATTAAGTCGGTTAAATTGGGAATGGGTAGTAAACTTAGTAGCGTGATCCCATCAGAGCTGCCCTACGCCGCCAAGGACCTAAAACCATACGATTTTAATGTAGAAAAAGCCAGTAAACTATTGACCGAAGCGGGCTGGAAAGATTCGAACAACAATGGTACTGTGGACAAAATCATTAATGGAAAATTAGTAGAAATGAAGCTGGAATATCTCATTTCTCCCGGAAGTGTAAGTAGCGATATCGCAGTCATCTTTAAAAACGCCGCAAAAAAGGCAGGTGTAGAAATCGACGTACAACAGGGAGAACGGGGCGAAAACACCAAAAAAATTCGTGGAAAAACATTTGAATTAGCACCGGCCGCCTTTGGTGCTGACCTTGACTATTACGATTTATTTGATTACTGGCATACCACCGGGCCCCGAAACTATTTCGGATTTGGAAACACAAAAACGGATGCTATTATAGATGAAATTCGCGCCACAACGGATGACAACCGCCGCAACCAATTATATCTAGAAATACAGGAGATTATGTACGAAGAAGTACCAATTATATTCATGTATGGAACTCAAGATTGTGTCGCAATCAATAAACGGTTTGACAACGCCAAGGTGTCGATTGCTAATCCCGTTTATACCGAAAGAAGGTTTATCTTAAAAGAATAGCTTTTGTTAAAAAAAACATTAAAAAAACTAGGTTATTTTTTACCTACGCTGGTCATGGTTTCGCTCGTCGCTTTTTTTTTGAGCAAGCTGGCACCCGGTGATCCAGTAGCGCATTATGTCCCGCCGATTGATGCGCTACCGAGTTCTTCTTATTCGGTGGCCTATTACGAAAAACAGTATACCAAATACTCCCGTGTGTTAGGACTCGACCAGCCATTATTTTATCTGTCCCTGGAATCCGTTGCTTACCCGGATACTTTCCACCAAATCATTCTGCCCAGACAAAGGGAGTTGTTAAATAAGCTGGTTAGTCAATATGGCAACTGGCCGGAAGTGCAAAATTATTATCGGGCGCTGGAAAATTTAGATCAGCTATTTTTTCATTGGCCGGACTCCATCGCACCGGACAATCGTATTAATTTTCAGCGCACCTCGGGGCAACTCTTCTACGTTTACGAAGATACTCCCATCAACAGTTTATTTGACCAATTAACGGCAGAACTCTTTACGGTGGGTCAGTCGCCTTACGGAGACCAGGTCACCGCACTATTATCTGCTCCACTTAACCAGGCGGCAGATGCTTACCAACTAATTAAAACCAATGCTACCCCCAACAAATTAGCCCAACCAACGCTGCGCTGGCACGGAACCAACAACCAATATCATAAATGGATTTCAGGTTTTCTGATGGGAGACTTCGGCCGTTCTATCCGTGATCGTCGTCCCGTTTTTGATAAAATAAAAGAAGCAGCTTGGTGGACTTTATCAATTAACTTGATTGCAATTTTTCTTTCATTTGCCATCTCTATTCCAACAGGGATTTATTCTGCCAATCATGTAAATCAGAAGCCCGACCGGATCATTAGTTTTTTGACCTTTGTTTTGTTTTCTATTCCGTCATTTTGGATGGCGATGTTGCTCGTTGTTTTTTTGACCACACCACAATATGGAATGAATTGGTTTGCTTCCGTAGGCCTGGGCGACCTGAGTTCCGATGCACCTTTCTGGGATCGTTTTTGGGAGCGGCTGAGTCATCTGATTCTGCCTATTTTTTGCGTCACTTACGGAACCGTAGCTTTTATATCCCGACAGGTAAGGGGAAGTATGCTGGATGTAATTCAAAAAGATTTTATCCGTACGGCTTTTGCCAAAGGACTACCACGAAGTCGGGTAACCTGGAAGCACGCTTTCCGGAATGCACTTTTTCCCCTGATTACTTTGATTGCGTTGGTTTTTCCAGCGGCGTTGGGAGGCTCGGTGATTGTAGAAGTTATTTTTAATATTCCGGGAATGGGTCGGTTGTTATTTGATTCGATTTTAGGTCGTGACTGGCCGGTGGTTTTTATGGTATTGATGATCGTGACGCTGCTGACCGTTTTAGGTAATCTGGTAGCGGATGTGTTGTATAATCTGGCTGATCCGCGGACAAGGGAATAAAAGAACCGGAATATTTTACTTAGTTTTTCTTTCTGGTGAAACAGAATGACCAGATTACTGTATTTCTCGTGGCCCTTTTCCAGCCCGATCCTCAATTATCTCTCCCTTTTCACATAACGGCAATAAAGCCGATTGAATAAAATCCTGAACGGGTTTTGCAATATTATCCGGATATAACAGATGCAGATTAGGACCCGCATCCAGGCTGAAATAAACGGGTAAGTTCGTTTCCTTTCTAAAATTACGTAGTAACTCTATTTGTGCCAAAGTATTAGGACGCATCAAAATATAAGAAGGTTCAGAGGTCATCATCAAGGCGTGGAGGGTGAGGGCCTCGTTTTCCGTAATATTCCCGAATGTTTCCAGGTCTCCATTTTTCAGGGCAATTTGTAAATCTGCAAAACGCGTATTGGCTTGTGCGTAGCGGTTGTCCGCAAAAATATTTCCTTCCATCAGACCATGTCCCGCAGAACTGGAAACACTTTTCTCCCCTTTACTAACAATCAAAATATCATCGTGAAAATTACGGTAAATTTCGTGTAGCTGATCTCCAAACGGCACCGCATACAAATCTGAAGAACCTATTATTTCGGGCGTTTCTCCCCATACGGCCATCGTATCATATACCGAGCGACAGGCGCTACCTGAACCCAGGCGAGCAACGTAAGATGCTTTTTGGTAGAATTTTTTTTCAGAATTTAACGTCCCAAAAATTTCTTTTTCTACCGTACACAAACAAAGCGCCAATGCACTCATACTTGAAGCCGAAGAAGCAATTCCCGCAGAATGTGGAAACGAATTACTGGATGTAACAGAAAATTCCAGTTGAGTCAAAAAGGGAAAAACATCAGCAATACTATTAAGAAATTTAATCAGCTTAGCACGGAAAGCTTCGTTGGGACTTCCATCAAATTTGAAATCCAGCATGATTTCTTCACTGGATTTTTCTTTGGTGCGATAATTTAATGTTGTTGTGGTAGCTGCTGTATCCAGCGTAAAACTGATTGAAGGGTTACGGGGCAATTGTCGCCCGTATTTTCCCCAGTATTTAATCAGCGCTAAGTTAGAAGGGCTAATCCATTGCGTTTTACCGCTCAGAGATTGATTGGCAGCA
>CALLLR010000049.1 GCA_938008185.1 uncultured Saprospiraceae bacterium | reverse complement strand
TTACGGGTGTATAGGTTTAAAAGTAGGATATTTTTGCCATCAAAATAGTTATAACATTAAAAATTTTTATCATTATAATTATTTAAATACAAAGATTTATGCGATTTTATTTGAATAATCGGCAATTGAGTAATATTTTTGGCAGCGCATACTATAACAGTTTAGATAAAAACTATATATTTTACTAAGTACGAATAACCACCTAAACTGTAAGCTACAGAAAACGATTTTTGCTAATTTTCAGCGGTCGCAAAGCTACTGAATTTTGGTTAACGAATAAAGGCTCTGATGAGAAAAGAAAAGTTTGTTTATAATACGCAAACCTTACGTTATGAGAAGGTTGTAGATCCCTTGCGTGTTAAATTATTAAAACTCCTCGGCTTTGTTTCTGCCGTGGGAGTAAGTGCAGTTATTGTCATATCTATTGTACTTGCCTATTTTCCTTCCCCTAAAGAAAAAGCATTATTACGCGAAATCGAGCAAATGAAGTTCCAGTATATGGCGCTGAATAGTGATTTTGAGATGATGAATAAAGTACTGGATAATATTCACGAACGAGACGCCGGGGTACACCGGATGATCTTTGGGATGGATCCAATTGATGATGGTGTATGGAACGGTGGAACCGGAGGTAGTGATAAATATTCCAATCTGACAAAATTTAAAAACTCTGGGGAACTTCTTATTTCCGCAAAAACAGAGGTAGATAAAATTAAAAGTAAGCTTGCCGTTCAGTCTAAATCACTCGATGAAATTACCAATCTGGCAAAAGATCGGGAAGAAATGTGGGCTTCTATTCCAGCGATCAAACCTGTTCGCTCGGACAAACTGAAACGAAATATTCACCGTTTATCAGGATTTGGAATGCGGATGCACCCTATCTTTAAAAGACGTCGGATGCATAAAGGAATTGACTTCACCTGTCCCAAAGGTACGCCTATTCAAGCAACCGGAAACGGTAAAGTAGTAAAGGTGTCCAAACTCAAAAATGGCTACGGAACTCATGTGGTGATCGATCATGGCTACGGCTACAAAACGCTTTACGCACACATGAGCAAAGTGAACGTAAAAAAAGGTCAACAGATAAAACGTGGACAAGTAATTGGAGCGGTAGGAAATACCGGTTCTTCTACAGCTGCCCACCTGCATTATGAGGTGATCCACCGGGGAAAAAAAGTAAATCCTATTCATTATTGTATGGATGGTCTGACACCAAAAGAATACCAGGAACTAGCCAACATGGCTTCGGTGACCAACCAGTCTTTTGATTAATTGTTGAATCGCTTCGCTCGTTGAGATGAAAAACATAGTGATAGGTTATTGCCAAAAAAGTAAGCGTTATGTCTAGCATTCATTAACTTGCCTGGCAAACGACTTAAAAAACCTATGTCTTCGACTCCAAAAAAATGTTATAATTGTGATACCCTCCTTCCCGAAGTGGCCATCTACTGCCACCACTGCGGCCAAAAGCATACGACCGGGCGAATCAAGCTACGCAATCTGGTCGGAGATTTTCTGGGCGAACAATTCAACCTGGATGGTCGGATTATAAAAACCTTACAAGCCATTTTTTTTCCTGGCAAATTGACCGAGGAATTTTTTCTTGGAAAACATAAAACGTATTCTTCCCCGCTGCGGTTGTTTTTGGTCATGGCCGTTTTATTCGCTTCCATCCTTGCGCTTCAGCTATTTCAGGATAATGACTTAGGCATTGGTAATCTAAACGAAATGATCCACGAAAACGAACGGAGCAGCGTTTTGGGTATTCTGGACAGTATCTCGCTGGAACAAAAAGAAATTTTCGGAGACCTGAAAGTAAATCGTGCGCTGGATTCAGTATCCGTACACATGCTGGAAGTGCTCGGTCATCCCGAGGATTCCATCAAACTGAGTGAAGAAATTCAAATAACAGGTTTTAAATTACCCAACATTAGCCGGGATGATTTTGAGCAGATGTCCCCGAAAGAACTAAGTGATGCTTACGGAAAAGAAATGGGATTTTGGGGAAAACTCCTGATCACGCAAGGAGTAAAATCCATCAAACAAGGAAACAGTATGGTCCAGTATTTATTTGGAAAAACAACGCTGGCCTTGTTTTTTATGATGCCTTTTCTAGCCATCTTTCTGAAAATAATCTATATCCGTAGTAAAAAATTCTATGTAGAACATCTTATTTTTTCTTTCCATTACCATGCTTTTCTATTTATACTTTTCACGATCATAATCCTTTTAAAGCCTTACCTGGGAGGGGGAATAATTGGTTTCGGTTTTTTCCTTGCCTTTGTGTATCTGTTTATCGCATTGAAACGTATTTATCAACAAGGCTGGTTAAAGACGCTTTTGAAAATTTTTATTATCTCGCTGATTTACTTGGTTCTTTTGACAATTTTCATGTCTTTTGCCGTTGCCATTGGATTTTTACTTTTTTAATTTTTATTATGCCATACGAAAAATACGAAACGGTCATCGGTCTCGAAGTTCACATACAGCTTGCCACAAAATCAAAGGCTTTTTGTGGAGATGAGAATAAATTTGCCGGAGCCCCCAACACGCAAATCTCCCCCATTTCTCTGGCCCACCCCGGTACGCTGCCCCGACTCAACGAACGACAGGTGGAATACGCCGTACAACTTGGTCTGGCGCTGGGTTGCCGGATCAACCCGCTCAACCGTTTTGATCGTAAAAATTATTTTTATGCTGATCTTCCCAAGGGTTACCAAATCACACAACAGGACGAGCCGGTTTGCATTGGTGGCGCCATGGAGGTCATCACACCGGATTACACCCGCAACATCCGCATT
>CALLLR010000048.1 GCA_938008185.1 uncultured Saprospiraceae bacterium | reverse complement strand
GATAAAGACGAGTTCCGAGGCCACCGGCCAAAATAATTCCTTTCATTATGATAATTTTTTCTCTTGAATGATTCTTTTAATTCTTAAAATTAATTCATTGGGTTTGAATGGTTTAGCGATAAAATCATTGGCTCCTTTACGGAATGCTTCCAGTATCGTATCTTCTCGTTCCAGAGCAGAGATAATAATGACGGGTACTTCCGATTTCATTTCCCCACGTACCATTTCCAACAATTGTAAACCACTAAGATGCGGCATCATAATGTCACTTACGATAATATCCGGTTGATGTTCTTCGATCCGTTGAACAGCCTCTCTTCCGTCTTCTGCGGTGACCACCTCAAAACCTTGACGACGCATCCTGAAAGCCAGCGCAGTTAACATTATTTCTTCATCTTCACATATCAAAATCGTCATATTAATTCCTTGTTTTGGAACTGAGTAGTTGTTGGGGTTTACAATTATCTATTATACGACAAAGATACAGGTTTGTTAATATTTACCGATCTAATTCTAACCTTCTCAGGCCATATTAGTCAGTTCTTGCTTTATTTCTAATAATATGGTAGGTACTAACTCCTCCATTGTTTTGATCATCTCTCCAATCTGCTGCGGGTTATCCTTTGCTTTACAAATTGATTCGATTTCTTTATTCGCCTCGGTCATTTGCGGATTTCCCACAAAAGAAAGGGTCGATTTCATCTTATGGCTGGTAGAACCAAGTACTTCCCAGTCGTGCTCATCAAATTCTTTCCGCATTTTTGCGAGTTCTTCTGGCAATTCTGTTACCAGCATATCCAGCATAACTACTTTCATTTCCGGATCGCCGTCGGCCATTAATTCCAGATATTCTAAGTTAATGTACTTATACGTACTTTGATTCGTACTATTACTTGTTGTTCCTGTTTGCATATTTCGCTATTTTATTAAATAATTGTTCGGGTTCAAAAGGTTTAAGGACAAAATCGTCCATTCCGTATTCTTTAAATTTTTCATCTTTAGAAATATGAGCGTGTGCAGTCATGGCTAAAATGGGCATGGCAGCCAATTCTGATGACATTTTATTACGGATATGATTCGTCGCCTCGTATCCATCCATAATAGGCATTTGAATATCCATCAAAATAATATCAAATGGAGTATCCGTATTTTTTTCTAAAATCTCAACTGCTTCTTTACCATTATTTGCAATGGTAATATGAATTTTTTTCCATTTTTTGGTAAGCGTCTTTTCAGCGACCAGCTGATTCATTTTATGATCTTCTACCAGTAAAAGGCGAATTTCTCCGTCATCTTTCAATTCCAGATTTTCTTCTTTTTCGATTTCTTCAATAACATCCAGCGCATCACCTTTTTCAAAAGCCAGATCAAAAAAGAAAGTAGATCCTTCGCCAAAGACACTTTTTACGCCAATTTTACCGCCTTGCTGTTCTACTAAATTTTTAGCAATGGACAAACCAAGTCCGGTTCCTTCGTAGAGTCGATCTTTATTTCTGATTCTGGTAAAGGTTTCAAAGATAGCATCTAGTTTATCTGCAGGAATACCTACTCCCGTATCTTCCACTGCAAAATGAAGATTTACAGCCTGCTCATTTTCAATTACATTTTTAATATAGATTCTGACGGCGCCACTATCCGTAAATTTAACGGCATTACCGACTAGGTTATTTAAAATTTGATTAAGTCTTAACTTATCTCCGTGAATAACTTTTGGTATGTTTTCGTCCACATGTAATTCAAAGACCAAATCTTTCTCCTGAGCTTTATATTTCATCATATTGACCAAATTGGACAATAGTTTATGCAAATCAAAATTTTTATATTCAAACTGAATTTTACCATTCTGTAAGGTTGATATCTCTAAGATATCATTAATTACCCCAAGTAAAATTTCTGAAGACTGCTTGATTGCGCTTACCAAGTTGGTCTGTTCTCCGTTCAAATTGGTTTGAGAAACTAGGTTGCTCATTCCTAAAATGGCATTCATCGGTGTCCGCATTTCGTGACTTACGCTGGCAATAAACTGCTCTTTCATTTGGGCCGACTGCTGGGCAATATCGCGTGATTTACGCATTTCTTCCGCCTGTTTGCGTTCCGTAATATCTCGAATAATTCCATTGTACCCTAAAAGTCCAGCGTTGGAAGTAGGCGTGGCCGTGATTACGCAGTAACGTCGCGATCCATTCTTACGTTCTATCTCTACTTCAAAGTCATTAATATCCTCTTTTTGTTGTAAAGCCTTCATAAAATGCATCCGGCGATCTAAAGGGAAAAAGCAGGAGTGAAAATCCAGCATTTTCACCTCTTCGCGATTGTAGCCAATCAATTCGAGCGTAGCATTGTTGAAGTCCACAAAACTCCCCATCAAATTGGCGATATAAATCGCATCATTTGACCGAGAAAAAATTTCCTGGTATCGTTCCTGACTGCGAATCATTTCCATTTCCGCTTTTTTACGCTCTGTCATGTCTTGCATGATTCCCATCAGTACAAGGTTACCTTCAGCATTGGTATTGACACTACAGTGTACAAAGGCGTAACGTCGTTCTCCTTCGGGTTGCTTGATAATGATGTCTTTTTTGATACTTTTTCTGATCAACGTTTCCTGATGAATAGATCGGAAAATATACAGAGGACAAGAGGCATCTTCAAGATCCGCTCCCGTTAATATATTTTTGACCGGAATACCTAACAACCGGAAGATTTCGTCGGAAGCCTTTAAGAGTTGCGTAGTCGGATTGAATTCCCAGTTACCGATATGAGCAATCCGCTGTGTAAGTTCCAGTCTCTTTAATACACCGCTTCTTTCTATTGAGTAACGGAGTGATTTTGCCAAGAGATCAGAATCAAAATCTCCTTTTATTAAAAAATCCTGTGCTCCTGCTTTTACCGCGTTGACACCCATACTTTTATCGGAAAGCCCTGTGAGTACAATCACATTCGCATTCGGAAATTTTTCCAGTAATTTTTCCAGTGTTTGAAAGCCCCGACTATCTGGCAACGTTAAATCCAGCAAAATGACTGCATAGTCCTCTTGTTCCATTGCCTTCATACCATCAGTCAGGCTGGTTTTATTAGTAATCTTACAATCCAGTAAGTCTGATTCAGATAACAGAACCTCGACGAGCCTGGCATCACCAGGGTTGTCCTCGATAAGTAATATTTTATTTTGAGCTTCGTAATCTGAGATTTCCTGATACATGGCTACATCCTGATCTTTATTAGAAGTATTAGCTAAGTTACCTCCTTCATATGTTAGATTTTCCTTCAAAATATCACATTTAGTTGAAATTACGAAATAAGTTTTCCCGTTGGATCGGAAACAGGCTTTCTAATACGGTCATGATAATTTCGGGGGAAATATATTTTTTTATTGAAAAATAGGATTTAGAAGTTTTTAACAACTTCTTTTGTCTAGTTATTTCAGGGAGGAAAGTGCACTAAACACGAGGTAAAAAGACAAAAGTTGCGCCAATATCTTCGATTAAAAAAATACAAAAGAATTCAGCAGTCGATTTGTAAATAGAACGAAAATTATCCACCCGATCATTATGGATCAAATTTTTAGTCGCAAACTCTTCCAAGGTAGAAACATAAAGGAACCATTCTCCGTTCAGTGCCTCCGGATTCAGGAGTGGAATCCCAATTTGAATGCCTTTTTTGCTGGCTACAAAAATAGGATATTTAGAAATTTCTTGATGAATAACACTATCGCTGGCCTGTCCCAGCAATTGTTGATAAGGGCGAATTATTTTTTCTAAACTTTTTAATTTTTTTTCTTCTGGATTCATAAATTTTCATCTATTTTGTCATCATTTTTTAAAACCAACAAGGCGACACTTTCTATATGCTGGGTATGTGGAAACATGTCTACCGGCTGAATTTTTATCACTTCATATTTTTCCTGAAGCAATAATAAGTCCCGGGCCTGCGTTGCGGGATTGCAGCTGACGTAGACGATTTTCGGAGCGGCCAGGGTAAGCAACATATCAACTACTTTAGGGTGCATTCCGGCACGAGGTGGATCGGTGATAACCAAGTCGGGCTTACCGTGATTTTCTGCAAATTCCGCACTTAAAATATTTTTGACGTCCCCTGCGTAAAAAACAGCATTTTCAATTTTATTAAATTCCTGATTGATCCGAGCATCCTCAATAGCCGCTGCTATTTCCTCAATGCCTACTACCTGTTTACTTTTATCCGCCACGTAGAGCGCAATACTGCCAATGCCACAGTAGAGATCATAAACATTTTCTGTACCCGTTAGTTGTGCAAAGTCTGCCACTACATCAAACAGCCGGATGGCCTGAGTAGTGTTGGTTTGAAAGAATGATTTAGGTCCAATTCGATAAATAACCGAACCTAATGCTTCTTCAATAAACGGCATACCCTTGTATAAATCGATCTCCAAATCTAAAATAAAATCATTTAATTTAGTATTGACACAAACGAAGAGGGCCGTTATTTCCGGAAATTTTTCTGCCAATGCATCTAGATATTTCGTCCGCTCCTCCTCGGTACTCTGACCAAAAACCACAATGACCATTACTTGCCCCAAAGTCGTTACCCGTATGATGACATTTCGCAGACAGCCCGTTTGTGCCCGTGCATCGTAAAAGCTCAATCCCATTTTTCGGCCTAACTGACGCAGATAATTTCTGATCCCGTTAGCTGGTTCCTCTTCAAGCCAACATTTTTCAATATCTACAATTTTATCCCAGGCGCGCGGGCGGTGAAAGCCGAGGACATTCGCTTCCATACTTATGCCCGCTTCTTTTTCTTCTTCTGTGATCCAACGTCGATTCGAAAAACTAAAGTCTAGTTTATTTCGGTAAAATTGAGTTTTTGCAGATCCAATGATCGGTAAGACGGGCACTTCCGATAATTTTCCAATCCGTCGAATGGCCTGCTCGACCACCTCTTGTTTGTATTTCAGCTGAGTTTCGTAAGGAAGATTTTGGTATTTACAACCACCACAAACGCCGAAGTGCTGACAAAACGGTTCGGTCCGTTCACTGGATAAGGATTTGAAAGCCAAAGGATATCCTTCAAAAAATCCATTTTTCTTTTTGGTCACCCGAACATCCACTACGTCACCTGGCACTGTTCGTTCCACAAATACAACCATCCCTTCCGGAGTACGTCCGGCGCAACGACCTTTATCCGCAAAGCCGGAAATTGTTACATCCTCTAGAAGGACTACCCGATTTTTTTTTCTTCTTCCCATGTTATCTGGTTAGTACAATATAATCTCTGATTAATGTTTGTAAAAATTCTATTTTATCTGTTGGTCTTTCATCTAAATCTAATACCTCTACCAGTCGATCAACCAATTTGTCAATCACCTTGGTATGTGCCTGATTTCTATGAGTATGATAGCGATGGATGGCAGACTTGATTAACAATAAATCTTTTTCCCGTAATTTTCGCACTTCCTGATAAGTTGGTTCGTATTCTTCAATAGAGTTAATCTTTAAAATATCCGATAGTTGAAACCGCTTATTAAATTTTACTTTTATTACCACAGTATTAGCGGTCATATCGCCCAGACGTTGTTTTTTTGCCGCCGAATTAATTAGTAATCCTGCCAGGGTTCCAAATGACAAAAAAGTATCCACCACGTGAAAAACCGCACGTAATAAATAATCACTCCACCCTGGTTCTTCTCCGTCCAGTCGAACTACCTTGATACCTGCGGCTTTTTTACCCCAGGACTGTCCATTGGCGATGATTTCAGATAATAGGTGGTAACTTATGAAGAGTAGAATCGGGAGAAGATTAAAAAAGCGTCCCATCATACCGCCGTCCACCAATTCATCGAACCAAGATTCTAATAATACCAGAAATACCATAATAAAAAGCGCCCCTACGATCACCGCATCAATAAAAAACGCCAAAAACCGATCCTGAGGACCAGCCAGTTCGTACTCAATCGTTACGTTTTGGGTAGTAGTAATATCAATCGTTGACATAAAAGCAAAATTATGAAGTGCAAGATACTAATTTAGCTGCATCAGATTTAAAGTTTGTCTAAACTTCTATTAATTCGCTGCAATTGGTAAATTCAGCAGAATCATAAAAATCTGGACAAATCTTTATTTTTTACCAAGATAATTCTTAAACACCTTCAAAATACTTTGATAATTAAATCCAAAATTTATATGTATTTTTATTATTATTTTTAATCATACGATTTACCGTAATTCATGCGCGAGACTAACTTTATTAATCAGAATAAAGAAAAATGGAAAGAATACGAGGATATGCTCGATCGCAAAGTCACCGATCCAGACCGACTCAACCGCTTATTTGTACAAATAACGGATGACTTGTCTTATTCCCGTACTTTTTACCCCAACCGCTCGGTCCGGGTTTATCTGAATAATCTTGCGCAACAGATTTTCTACAATATTTATAGAAATAAGAAAAGCCCGATAGGACGCCTGGTTTCTTTTTGGACTGATGAGCTTCCACAGCTGGTATACGAATCCAGATCGGCCTTTCGGGTAGCCTTTGTTGTTTTTATTGTTTCGATGTTGATCGGCGCTTTTTCCGCTGAAATGGATCCAGAATTTCCGCGGGTGATCCTCGGAGACAGCTATGTAGACATGACCATTCAAAATATCGAAACGGGTGACCCGATGGCGGTTTATAAAGACCGTAGCCGGTTTGGAATGGCCCTGGGGATTACGGCCAACAACCTCTTTGTTGCCTTTCTGACTTTTTTATTAGGTGCTTTCTTTTGTATTGGCGCAATTGGTATTTTGGTCCAAAATGGAATAATGGTAGGAAGTTTTCAGCATTTTTTTTATGACAAAGGAGTTTTTCAGGAATCGTTTTTGACCATTTGGACGCACGGTACTCTGGAAATTTCGGCCATCGTCATTGCGGGAGCAGCAGGTATAACAATGGGACAAGGACTAATTTTCCCTGGAACGCTTTCGCGGATTCAAGCCTTTCAGATTTCAGCGAGAAGGGGTTTAAAAATAATGGTGGGACTAGTTCCGATTTTTATCGCTGCCGGTTTTATTGAAGGCTATTTGACCAGGTATACCGAGACACCCGATATTATCAGACTAATGTTTATTCTAATTTGTTTGTTTTTTATTCTGGGATATTTTGTGATTTATCCCATAAAGAAAGCAAGAACTGGGTTCACGACCAAGCTTAAGGATACTCGAATTCCACCAACGCAAAATCTTGCAATCAATTATAACCGGATCAAATTTTCGGGAGAAATCCTCACCGACGCTTTTAATATTATTCGTAAAAACTTGAGTGTTCTTCTAAAATATAGCGCCGGGTTTGCTTCGGCGTATACTTTTATTATTTCAATTCTTACCACGCTTCCGCTAAATGAGGCTTTCAGTTTTCCAATGGAAATTTTTGGGTCTTTTAACCAGCTTGGACAATACTTTAATAACGAATCTGTACTACTGCTTCCGGTTATTAATATTTTTTTGTACGCGTCTTTTTTCTTTCTCTTAATAAAGATCTTGCTGCGCGATTTTCGCAGTAAAAACGTGGTCAAAAGAGATATCAGCCAACAGGTTATCCGGTTTCTGAACATTTTAGTCCCTACTAGCATTGGATGTTTAATTTTAGCAACGGATCTCCCTTTCAAAGAGTTGTTATTATTTATATTAATTCCATTTTTACTAATGACTATTTTCATTTCCCAAAAAGAGGAGATCAATTTTTTCGCTGCGCTCATCCGTGGTCTTAGTCTGATGAAGAGAAATTTGAGCCAAGTAGCAAGCTTATTAATTTTAGCTTCTGTTCTAGGAATCCTTTTATTTTTAATCATGGATACATCTATACTTGGTTTTTACCTGGAATTTATCGGCTGGAATGTTTCGGTAGACCAATCAACGATGGATCAACTCGTTTATGGATCTCTGATATATATTGCAATCTTTATTCTCTGTCTGGTGCTTTCTTTATTTACCTTTTCTTTTGGATTGCTTTATTTCAGTCTGTTAGAAATAGCAGAAGCGCCGTGGTTACACGAAGCAGTAGCCAATATCGGGCAACATCAGAGTATTCGAGGATTGGAAAAAGAAGGTTAATACACCGTTTGTTTAATTAATGTTGCTTAAGAATTTTTTATTAAAACTATTTAAATACAAAAATTGAATCTACTGCTATCCAGGTACTTATCTAAAATGCTACCGCTGGTATGCGTTTTACTATGGGCGGTTCAACTTACTGGTCAGGATATAACTCCTTCACCAACGCAACAGTTTGAATCCACAACGCTGGAGCCCCGGAATTTCGAAACCTCCGACTGGGAAAAAGCCACCAAAGGAATAGACTATCGGCATTCTACCAAAGAACAAAAAAACGTCAACGAAGATATTGGAGATACGCTCGGTGGGCAAAAAGCCAGACTAGAGGAAGAGGTAAAAAATCTGGGAGGTACTGCGGGTCCGTTTTGGAATAAGTTGGTAAAATTCATCTTTGTGATTTTTGTTGTAATGATGGTTGGAATTCTTATTTACTCCATCATTCGGGGAGAAAACATTTTCAAAACGAAAGAGAAAATACCTCAAACGACTACCTTTGATCTTGCTGAGGTAGAAACTAATCTAACCGATTCCGACCTGAATCAGTTTATCGTCCAGGCAGAAAGAGAAGGTAATTATCCACTGGCTATTCGCTTGCAGTACCTGGCCATTATTAAAGCATTGGCACGCAAAAAAATAATTCACTACAAAAAAAATAAAACCAACCATATTTACGTAACTAAAGTAAATACAACGTCTTTTGGGGAAGAGTTTCGCCGCGCCACCAATGCTTTCGAAAGAATCTGGTTTGGGCAAAATATGTTCACCCAAACAGACTATCAAGTCATGAAACCAGATTTTCAAAAATGGATTACTACCGCTCAAAATCTCAACGGCGAAAAACCATCTCTAAATTTAAATACTCCCTAAATGCAAAATAAAACCATTTTGTGGGTATTGGGAGTAGTGGTTGTCTTGCTGTCCATTTTCTTTTTTGTTTTTCGGGATGGACAAACCCGTTATTCCTGGCGGGAGAATTATAAAGAAGAAAAAAACCCCTACGGGACATACGTCATTTATAATTTGCTCAAAACCTACGATTCTCAATATGATTTTCACGAAATTTCAAATGGAATTTTCGAAGATTTACCAGATTTGGATTCCGTAGAGTTATCCACAACATCTAATTATTTATTTATTGGCGAAGGAATGTTTTTAGATACGGTAGAAATGGACAGAATGCTACGCTTCGTTGCAGCAGGAAATAATGCGTTCATCAGCAGTAAGGACATTCCTTTCAATCTCAAGCCCATTCTTTTTGAAGAAATGTGTTCTGATTATTGGTTTTACCGATATCCAAATATTTCTGATAGCCTTGTCTCGCTGAGCTTTAGTCATCCTTCCCTCACCGATACTAACAGTGCATATGATTTCAAATATGTTAGTCATAACCAAGTCAGAAACTATCGGTGGCATTACGTCGAATCAGAGTACTTTTGTGATGAATACTATAGTCCGGTGGCCTTGGGTTATCTAAATGATACCCTGATTAATTATTATAAAGTAAAATACGGCGAAGGTGATTTCTATTTCCATACTAATCCCATTGCTTTTTCTAACCTTCAACTACTTAAAACCCAGGCAGTAGATTATGCTTCCCTGGTTTTTTCCCACCTACCGCCCGGCGACATTTACTGGGATCAGGTAAGTCGGTTACCACTAGGAATTGCACGTAGTCTTGATCGCAACAATCGGGATGGCAGTATGGATCGCAATCTAAATTCGCAGGGACCCCTATCTTACATTTTGAGTCAGCCACCATTGGCGTGGGCCTGGTATACAGCCCTGTCAACCGCTATTTTATTCTTAATTTTCCGTTCCCGGCGGAAGCAAAGAATTATTCCCGTATTAAAAGAAAATAAGAATAGTTCGCTCGAATTTATTAACACCATCGGACGAATTTATTATCAACAGGGCAATCACCGGAAAATTTGTCTGAAGAAGATGACGTTATTTTTGTCTTTCATTCGGGATCGCTATTATCTGAGCACCAATGAAATGGATACTAATTTTGTGGCGCGACTTGCGGCTAAATCTGATATTCCAATCTCTGTGATTAACCAAATTTTTCTTTATCATAAAAATATTGATAGCTCTGATTTTGTTTCGGAAAAAACACTGATAGAATTCCATTTAGAATTGGATAAATTTTATAAAAACTGTAAATAAATCACCATGTCTGACGATCCAACGACTACCCCCGAAGAAGAAAATCCGATATCCTATACGCCACAAAATACGTGGCAAGAAAACCGGCTGGACCTGAGTAAAGTCTCCGCAATCACCAATGGAATCCGGCAAGAACTAGCAAAAGTAATTATCGGACAGTCTACGACGATTGACTTATTAATCGCAGCACTTTTTTCGGGTGGACACGTACTCCTAGAAGGCGTTCCCGGCATTGCCAAAACCATGCTCGCACGACTCATGGCTCAAACGTTACAAGCTGACTTTTCCCGTATTCAGTTCACCCCGGACCTGATGCCCACCGACGTAGTGGGAACTACCGTATTTAACATGCAACAATCTGAATTTAATTTCAACCAAGGACCTGTTTTTTCCAACATTGTACTTATTGACGAAATTAACCGGGCACCCGCTAAAACGCAGGCAGCCTTGTTTGAGGTCATGGAAGAATACCAGGTTACGGTAGATGGAAATACCTACCCGATGGATTTCCCCTTCTTTGTGATTGCCACTCAAAATCCGATCGAACAAGAAGGAACTTACAAATTACCAGAAGCCCAACTGGATCGTTTTTTATTTAAAATAATCGTGCAATATCCTAACCTCGAAGAAGAGAAAGCCATCCTTTATCGATTCCGTCAAGACTTTAACCAAACTGTACAGGAACAGGTCAGAGGGATTTGCAGTAAAGCCGATATGCGCGAATGTCAGAAAGTGGTAGAAAAGGTACATATCAAAGATGAGTTACTTGATTATATTGCTGGTATCATCCACGGCACAAGAAATAACGGGGACTTATTTTTAGGAGCCTCTCCACGTGCCTCGCTGGCAATTCTAAAATCTGCCAAAGCCATTGCAGCCATGAATGGTCGGGATTTTGTCACCCCGGATGATATTCAGTACGTAGCGTATCCGGTCTTAAATCATCGGGTTATTTTGACGCCAGAACGTGAAATGGAGGGCTACGATCAAGAATACGTGGTGAATGATATTGTGAATAAAATCGAAGTACCAAGATAAAATACCTCAAACAAAAAAATTTTATGAAATTTTGGGATAATATTTTTTTAACAAACCGCTTTTTTATCTGCTCCGGGTTGATCTCCGGATTATTTGCGGCTAGTTTTTTTATACAAATATTATTTCCAATTGTACAAGCTATTTTATTAATTTCCATCATTTTATTATTAGTAGATTTTTTGTTATTATTTAACAATAAAGAATTTATTCGTGCCAACCGACGCACGCCAAAAATATTATCTCTCGGTGAAGTCAACAAAATTCAGTTAGACATCGTAAATAGTTCCAACCAAAATTTATCACTCGAAATTATTGACGAACTTCCGGAACAATTACAAAAACGAGATTTCAGAATTATCATTCAATCGAAAAGTAAAAAAAACGAGACGATTACCTACGAAATACGACCGTTGCAACGCGGAGAATATCTATTTGGCGCCTTAAATATTTACCTCAGTTCAGAAATAGGGTTGATCCAATGGCGTACCCAATTTACCGAACCAACGGCGGTTCCCGTCTACCCTTCGATCATTCAAATGAAACAACTAGAACTAAAAGCTTTTGACCAAGTCACCAATCAAAAGGGAATTAAAAAAATCCGTCGCCTGGGTCACAGTTATGAATTTGAGCAAATAAAAAGTTACGTACGTGGAGACGATTACCGAAGCATCAACTGGAAAGCGAGTAGCCGCCGTGGCACCCTGATGGTCAACGCTTATCAGGACGAAAGGGCGCAACAAATATACTGTGTTGTAGACAAAAGCCGGGTAATGAGAATGCCTTTTAACGGATTGAGTTTAATGGATTATGCCATTAATACTTCGCTGGTTATTTCTAATATTGTTTTACAAAAAGACGACCGTGCTGGCTTATTAAGTTTTTCTGATGTAATGGGTACCGCACTCAAAGCGGAAAGAAAAGCCAATCAGCTGAATAAAATTATGGCGGCGCTGTACCGAGAAAAAGAAAGGTCCGGAGAGGCTAATTACGAATTATTGTATTATGCTTCCAGAAAATTAATTAAGGGACGAAGTCTTTTGTTGTTATTTACCAACTTTGAAAGTAAATACGCACTGGAACGGGTACTACCGGTTTTACGAAAAATAAATACGCTGCATTTGCTCGTCGTCGTATTTTTTGATAATTCAGAAATTCGGAAATTTTCGGAAAAAAAAGCAGGTGACACCGAAGAAATTTATATGCAAACCATTGCACAAAATTATCTTACCGAAAAGACCGCAATGGTTCAGCAATTGAAGCAATTTGGTATTCAAGCGATTCTTACCCGACCGGAGGAACTGGCCGTTAATTCTATTAATAAATATCTGGAACTGAAAGCTAGGGGATTGATTTGATTTGTTGAAATGTTGAAACGCTTCGCTTGTTGAGGTGTTGAATCGTTGAACCTATTCTAAAGATTATCTTTATAATCAGTTATTAATTAGGGTCTTTTTACGCAATGCTAACGCAATAAAAACACAGATTGTTGAACGGTCTCTCTAAAATCCTAAAAAAACACAAAACGCGCGGAGACACTGGAGGGAACATTCCTCTGAAGATGTAAATACGTAAAGAATTTTTGATTTGAATTTCAGGAATAAAATAATGCCTTCTTCCGGCAATCTAAATTCAACGATTCAACAAGCACAGCGACTCAACACCTCAACACTTTTCTTAGTTTCCGGTAATCATAAATTCCGTTCTTCGGTTTGCCTGTCGTCCTGCTTCCGTATCATTGCTATCGATGGGAGAAGTCTCTCCGTAACCTTTATACGCCATCCGTGTTTTGTCAATACCATTTTCGGCAAGATAAGTAAAAACAGACTTTGCCCGATTGTCGGATAAGGTCAGATTATTCGTATCTGACCCTACATTATCGGTGTGGCCATTTAACTGAATACTGATTTCCGGATTATCATCGAGAAAAGTTTTAAGTCGATTTAATTCAATAAAAGACTCCGGCCGTAACTCAGCTGATCCCGTATCAAAAAATACATTCCGTAAAACGGTGGGTTTGTATTTTTCTAAAGCAGATGCTGGAATTTCCGTACTGCCCGTGATTACGTCAGGGACCGCTCGTAATTCAATCGCGAGTTGATAGGGATCGTTTGTCTCTTTGGATTCCTTCAAGTCAAAATGCTCAGAATGAAAAATGTACGATGGCTTAGAAACGTTAAACGCATAATTTTTCCCGGCAGGTAAGGTAATTAGAAAAAATCCGTCCGGGTCAGAATTAACCGCAGCGTGGATTTTCCCGGTAGACATATCCACAATTTCTACTCTTGACACCAAGGGTTGCTCAGTTTCTGCGTCGGTGATTTTTCCACGTACGTAGGTGACAGGATGTGGTCTAGCTTCGGGATATAGTTCAAAACTGTAGAGATCCATTCCCGTCGCTTTTTTCTCTTTCTGAGTAGTGTTATTTTCGGACTCAATCCGATCAGAGGCGTAGTAAGCTGTTTTGCCATCAAGACTGACAATTAGATAACTTTCATCCGCTTCTGTATTGATTGGATACCCTAAATTAACAGGGTCACCCCAAGTGCCATCCGGTTGTTTTTTAGAATAAAATAAATCTAGTCCTCCCATTCCCGTATGACCATCAGACATAAAATAAAGTGTTTGACCATCGGGGTGAATAAATGGAGACTCATCTTTTCCTTTAGTATTGATTTTATCGCTTAGTAACTTAGGGCGAGACCACCTACCTTCGGCGTTACGTTGGCTTGTATAAATATCTGATTTTCCAAATCCATCACTCCGTAAGGAAGTAAAATAAAGCGTTTGTCCATCAGCAGATAAAGAGGGCTGAGATTCCCAATCACGGGAATTGATGGGGGATCCAATGTTTGTCGCTGCGGTCCACCGACCATTCTTAATTTCAGAAAAATAGATATCACAACTACCATAACCATCTCTCCTACCTTCGTTATCACATTTGGCGAAAACCAGAAATTTTCCATCTGGGGTAATATTTTGCGCTCCTTCATTATCTGGCGTATTAATGTCCGTTAGAGGAATTGCCTTTTGCCATATATTGTCTACTTTTTTACTCATATAAAAATCTTCCTGTCCTCTTACTAATCTTGTAAAGACTAAACTAGATTCATCTGCTACTAAGCTAGGTAACATTTCACGGTCCTTGGTATTTAACAAATTCCCTAAGCTTTGTGGTTTAAATGGAACTGGATTAGCCTTGGCATAAATAATAAATGACTCTTGTTTAATCTTTTGCTCCGCCTTTGCTAATAAGGACTTATTATTTGGTTTAGAAGCGACGTATTCTTCTAAGTGTTTAATTCCTTCCAGCCCCTTATCCTGTTTCAACTCTGCCAGCCCCAGAACATAAACTACTTTGGGAGAATAAGCAGGATCAATCGCTAACACTTTCTCAAAACCTGCCTCAGCCGCCCCATAATCTTCTAGGTGGTACTTTAAAGCCGCCCATTGAATCTGTGCATCAATAAAATTAGGAGCTGCTTTTAATGCCTTGGAAAATTCTTCCAGTGCCTTTTCATTATTACCACTGATATTATATTCCATTCCTTTTTCGAAAGATTTTTTAGCCTTTCCGGTTGCGGTCTTCTTAGTAATATAAGTTCCTTGAGTGGAGGTAGCCTTTTGGGCGCCTGCACATTGTACAAGCAGGATGGTAAACAAACAGAGGATAAATTGTCGCATAATATTTATTTGGTGAGTCGTCGGTTGTTTCAGCCTAACGTATAATTCAGTCAATAGTATAACGGAATATCTGCCAATTTGTAACAGAAATCAAAGGAGGAAAATTGTCGTAAAAACCTATTTATTGATATTCTTATTTTGAAGTTATTTAAGAATGAAGCACAATAGTTCCAGCTATGTGCTTTTTGCCAATACTTGCAAATACTTTGCCCAGCTTTCTGATGGGAATAAATCTGTTTCCAACCAAAAAAATAGTCATTTGCGGTTACACAAATGACTATTAGGATTATTATTCTAAATAGCGAAGGGTATTAATCCGAAGCTAGAAGATCACTTGCTTTGGTGTATCCCATTTTTGCCGCTTGCATGGCGTCTTTACGGTAACCATTCTTACCACTTTTTTTCAGAGCAAGGGCTTTGTAATAAAGGATTTCGGCCGGATCAACCGCTTCAACTCCAGCGGGCATTGCTTCCACTTGTTTGAAAACATCGACTGCTTCCGTATAGTTTTTGGCAGCCAGCAGTGCTCGCCCGTAGTGAAAAGTGGCAAAAGGTTGCCATGCCTGATTAGCATCACCAGGCTTAAATTTCCGCTTACTATAAAATTTCAGATTATTGAAAGCACCGGCATAATCACCCGTTTCCAGATGACAAAGTGCTTTTCGGCGGTGTGCCTGCCAGTAAATAGATTGCAGAGGAATAGACGTTTTAATCGCTAGATTAAAGTCTTCGATTGCTTTTTCTCTATTTCCATTTTTACGATGAATTAGTCCACGACCAAAGTAAGGAGCCGTATTGGAAGGATTCAGATCAATACTTTTGGTATAATCGTAAAGCGCATCCTGATAGTTTTTTAAGATATGGTTTACCCGACCTCTTCGTTCGTAGGCCAGAGCGTGGCGGTCAAATTTATTGATGGCCTTGGTTAATTCTACGATCGCCTCGTCCTGCTTGCCTTTTTCTTCTGCAAGCGCACGTCCTTTCAGGAAAGCTTGTACAGCAGCTCGATCACTGTTGGGCTCGATGGTTTTGTGGCTAATAATCGTACCATTGTCGATCAACCAGCCACCGAATTCTCCCGCTACTGCGTATTGAGAAATGTAAGAAAGTAAACCAACGGTATTTTTCCACGTTTTTTCACTAGTAGAAGGAGTTATCAGGCGTGGGATGACGAAAGAGGAGGAAGAGGCATCAAATACTTCTTCTTCGTCGATAAGTACATCCATTTTATAGTAGTTCTCCACTCTAGACTGATACATTGTGCGTACTTTGTCGAAACTTTTGGGACTACCAAACTCCAGACGGCCTTTGAAGATTGATTTGTAAGTCATTCTGCTGTTTTGTGAGGAAAATTTAATAATCGAATTCTGCGAGCAAAATTCTTTTCTGTAATGTTATTTATTTTGAGATTAAACAAAGTTTGTAAAAAAGTCATTTAGTGTCTCTGTAGCAAAAATAAAAACTGGTGTAGTTCCTCAACAACAAGATTAAAAATAAGTAATAAATTTACAGTAATCCAGATTTCCTTCTGCATTACATTTTTCTCTCTTAGTTAATAATAAGGCGATTTAGGGCATTATTTTTTTGTAAAAAACAAAAAAGATTACTCCCTGCAACACGCAGCTTTCTCTATAGTAAAAATATATTCCTAGGGATGTCTAGTGAAAAGGTGCATTTCCAACTTAACTTAGAATGGACACGCATCTACAAATATGCGCTATTTTTTGGAATAATCAAAAAAAATAAGGAGTTTTGGAAGCTTTTTTAAAAAAGCAGTACTATAGAAAAGACTAAAACATTTGGCTTATTGTATTTAACACAATTATTTCTTCTGGTATTCAATGTTTTACACAATTATTTTTAACTAAATTATAAGTGTGGTAAAATAAAAAAATTTTTGCTTTTTTTATCATTGATAAGTTATAAAGGACTAAAAAAGCCCGATAAATCATAGTTTATCAGGCTTTTTATAAATTATTTTTACTTTTATTTATCCCATCTCAGACTTAACTTCTGTCACTTCTGGGACCATTCTTTTCAACATTCCCTCGATTCCTGATTTTAAAGTAACCGTCGAAGAAGGACATCCGCTGCACGATCCCTGTAAAATTACGGTCACTACACCTTTATCAAAAGATTTAAATTCTATATTACCACCATCCATTTCTACTGCCGGTTTCACATAAGTCTCAATCAACTCTTTGATCTTGGCTACAATTTCTACTTCTTCCTCAGAGTAGTCATAACTCACCCCTCTTTCTGCTTCAATCTTTTCCATAGCTTCCGAAAACCCGTCTTTTATTATGGGTTTTTCCGCTTCAATGTAAGCTTTAATAAAAGCTTTTGCTGGTAACATAATGTCTTCCCAGGCATAATTAAATTCCTTGGTAATGGTGACAAAATTATTACTGATATAAACGCCTTTTACATAGGGCAACTCAAAAATTTCTTTTGCCATTGGAGACCATTCGATCGCCAGCTCTTCTTCCCTAAAATCTGCCGTACCTCGGTATAACATACGGTTGGTAACAAATTTCAACGATTCCGGATTGGGTGTTTGCTCCGTATATAACATCACCGGACTTTTAGTGGTCGTATCTTCCATTTTTATTTATTTTCTATTTTATGAAAATTTCTATTTTGATCAAAGTCACTACAAAGTTAACACAATTTAAAACCATCTGGTTGTAATTTTTTCGTCAGATCTACTAAAAAGAAGATTAAGAACTAATTCTACTGATGGTTACTGGGATAAAATAAATGCACACCCGCCGGACCTTTAAATTTCACGGGCGTTACTACCATTGCTTCTTAAAATAAGAATTTCGTAGCAAGTCCTCCCTCTGTTTTGACGATTCACAATTCTAAATCGTTTTTTCTCAAGCCAGAACCGTGGCGTTGTGGTCGTCATATACTTAATCTTCGTAATCTGACTATCATACCACTTCCAGCCCATCTTATCTAATTAAATTTTTATATTTTTTAAAAACGTTCATTCCTTTGGCCATAAAGTATTGTTCTACCCAATCCACTGACCGTTCGCTCGTGACCATCACAAAATCGCCCCCCCAGGCACCCAATGATTTAACTGCGCCGGGGAAATCAGAAAAATACAACGATTTCGCTCGCTCAATATTTAACGTGCGGCTAACCAAAAGTTCGTGCGCATTCATAATTTTGGCGAATTCCTTTTGTGTCTGACAATTCAACATTTCAGCCGTCAAAGCACTGACCTCCGCAATCTCCTGAGAAAGTTGACCCTTAATTTTCCGATACCGCTGTATTCCCTCTCGGCTATTTTGTTTTTGATTTAAATAAACAAAATAAATCTGATCTGAAAAATCAGGAGCAAATGGTACGGGCCGAACTACTGGCCCTGGCAACTGATAAAGCAATGGCTGATCTGCATCGGCACAAGCCAAGTCATAACCTGAACCTCCAAATGTTGCCACTAGCAATTCATATGGATTAACCGCTGCCCATCTGGCGATCATTGCGATTAAGGTAGAGCTGGTACCTAGTCCCCATTGTCGTGGAAAATCAAGCTTCGTTTCAATTGCAGAAATTTTACGGAATTGATCCTTATGAAATTTCGGATTTAAATGAGTAGCAGCTTTTAATATTTGAGTGAGTCGATCAGCAACGGCCGGGTCTGTATTGTGCAATACCGTAAAATCATTTTTCAAAAAATGCCCTTCAAACCAGCAACTGCCATCGTTATCGAAACTTCTCCAGGAAAAGGTCTTTTCTTCGTCTATTTGCTCTTGAATGACCATCCTCTGACCCAGCTGCGTAGGTACAGCCAGGGCCAAGGCTCCATCCAGGACAAAATATTCGCCAGTGAGTAATAACTTACCATTAGCGCTAAAATATGGTGAATGCATGGACAAGTTAATTAACTACTGACTGACTTTTTCTTGGTTCGTAATCCGTCCAGGTAATGCTGCACGGCGGTAAAAGAAACTACCTTATCTTCAAAATAAGTTGCAGATATTTCCTTTTCCTGTTCGCTAGCCCCAAGATGATTAAGAATATTGAGCAGGTGCATTTTCATATGACCTTGCTGAATACCCGTAGTTACTAAAGATTTGATGGCCGCAAAATTTTGGGCCAGTCCGGTCGCCGCTACTATTTTCATTAACTCCTTAGCGGATGGATTACCTAATAACTCTAGCGAACGGCGTGCCATTGGATGTAACTTGGTGAGCCCACCTACGGTGCCTAATGCCAGGGGAAGATCCAACCAAAATTTAAATATGCCATTTTCTACACTGCAATAACTTAGGCTCCGATACTCACCATCCCTCGCTGCATAAGTATGTCCACAAGCTTCAACTGCTCGAAAATCGTTTGCTGTAGCCATAACCACGGCATCTACACCATTAAAAATTCCTTTGTTATGAGTAGCAGCCCGATAGGCATCCACACGGGCAATTTTGATCGCTCGGCAAAATTTATCGGCAAAAGCATTGGCGTCCATATTATCAGAAAAATTTCCCAGATCGCTTACTGGACAGGTAACGCTACAGCGTACTAAACATTCCGGCGTATAATTAGAAAGGATCGCCATGATCACCTCTAAGTCTTTTTCACTTTCTGGAATGTCAGGATGTTTTTCTACAAAATCTTTCAAGGTCTGACCAAAAGTTTCCAGCACTGAATTAATAAAATTGGCCCCCATTGAATCACAGGTTTCAAAATCCACCTTCAATTGGTAATAATCATCATCCAGGTGTCGCATATCCAGCAAAGTAATATCTAAAATACCACCACCTCGCTTTCTCATATTGTGCGTGATATGTTCTACCTCTTTACAAAGTCTATTTTTTAATTCATCAAAGACCTGTTGTAATCGTTGGTAGTTTCCCGACCAGGTAAAATGAACTTGACCTACTTTTTTGGTATTCAAAACTGTTGCTGTAAAACCTCCTCTTACTGACCAATATTTGGCTGCGCTAGAGGCAGCAGCTACCACTGAACTTTCTTCCGTCACCATGGGGACGCAGTAGGTTTTGCCATTGATAATAAAATTGGGAGCTACTCCGTAAGGGAGATAATAATTACTGATCGTATTTTCACTAAAT
>CALLLR010000047.1 GCA_938008185.1 uncultured Saprospiraceae bacterium | reverse complement strand
AAGGTTGTTTTTAGAGGGCGGTTTTGGGAAATGATGTTTGTTACTTCGTTCGGTAGGATCATGGTTTGAGCTCATTATGATAGAACGAAATTAAACTCTTTAAAGAATAATGCGACCGCTCTGCGGTCAAGGTTGTCTTTGGAAAGGGTGTTGGAAATACTTCGCTCGACAGGATCCCAGCGGGATCCCATTATGTTAGCACACGACGTGTGCGATCGACCCCGTAGGGCGTCGCATTATAATTTGCATGAAGTTATGGTTCAAGTAGATCAAGAAATTCAAAAACATAATCTTGGTTAAAATCAATCTCAAAAGATTTAAGTATCGCCAAATATTCTGCCCGGAATGATTCTTTCCTGTGATGCGCTTCCTGATTTTTTATATAATTAATTATTATGTCTTTTTCACGATATCCATGAGAAAAAACGCCATATCCAGATTGCCATTCAAATTTGTAGGGGCAAAGTTTTTTGTTTTTAATAAAAGCGTTTGAGTTTTTTTTTATTTCTCGGACGAGGTCTTCGATGAGTTCACGACAGTTATAATCTAAAAAAATGTGAATATGATCTTCGACGCCATTAACGGCAAGCGAATAATGGCCTTTTTTATTGATTATACCGGCAATATATTGGAAGAGTTCGGGTCTCCAGGATTTGTGTAATAAAGCTCGCCGGTTTTTTACCGCAAAGACAATTTGCAGGTTTACCTTTCTGTAAGAGTTTGCCATAGTAATGTTTAAATTATTAAAGATAATTCAAGGTTGAAGATAAAACGAATAAACTTTAATACAAAATAATACGACTTCTCATTTCCCGAGTAAGGGCGTTGGATGATGAATGGGATGATGATAGGGTAAATACCTCTGAAAAAAATAATTCGACCTCTCTGAGGTCGGACCTTTGCTATATGCCAGCGCAAACATAATGCGACCTCTCTGAGGTCGGTCTTTTAACGCCAATTTCATTGGCTACCATAATTTGACCGCTCTGCGGTCAGAGTAGTCCTTGGAGGGAGGTTTTCAAAATACCATCTTTCCTTCCGAAGGATCCCAGCGGGATACCATTATGTTAGCACACGAAGTGTGCGGATGAAGATTGACCCCGTAGGGTGTCGCATTATAAATCGAATTGAATAATCGCAAATTTTTTATATGCAAATAGCATAATAATGATTTTCATGTTAAGTCATTGCAAGTTTTGTGCGGTCAGCGAATCTTTGAAATAAAGTTTTTAAAATATCATCGTTCCTTTAGCACAATCTATATTTGCACACAGAACTTACCCACCAATTTTATGGTTTAACCCCTCCCGTAAATGGAATAACCTCTTTTTGAATTTAATTCGATTCTACAAAACCTATTTTACCGTGATTTGTTCTAAATAGTCTATGGATTCAAGTAAATTTGCTCAATTCATCAATAGAAGTTGTTTTTTTGATAAACGAAACGAATCACCTTTATGCGACAAGTAATTATTAGTGGTATTGGTATTTTAATTATTGGCCTGGGCTATTTAGGCATGAAAACGATGGCCAATAAGAAAAAGCCAGAACCGGAAAAAGAAGTGCGTGCCCTTCCTACCGTTTTTACAAAAAAAATAACCAATAGCAGTACTCCCATTGCCGTAATTGCCAGTGGTAATCTGGCCGCCCGTGACCGGATTGAAATTTATTCTGAGGTACAGGGTATATTTGAATATAGTGCCCACTCATTTAAACCTGGCATCACCTACCGCAGTGGAGAAGTTTTATTACAACTCAATAGCGACGAATATCGTGCTGGCCTACGCTCCCAAAAAAGTACGCTTTACAATCAAATTGTAGCCGCTTTACCTGATTTGCGTTTTGACTATCCAGATGCTTTTCAAAAATGGCAGGACTACGTAACTTCCTTTGACGTGGAGGATCCTTTACGACCTTTGCCACCAACTACTTCCGAAAAAGAAAAATTATTTATCGCGGGACGAAATATTAATTCTACCTGGTTTAATGTCAAAAATGTAGAAGAGCGATTAACTAAATATACGATCTACGCTCCGTTTGATGGGGTATTGACCGAAGCTGCACTGGACAAAGGGGTACTGGTTCGTTCGGGACAAAAACTGGGCGAATTTATCAATCCCCGTATTTATGAATTGGAAGTGGCCGTTAATTCCAGCTACGTGGATTTATTGAAAGTTGGGAATAAAGTTTCTTTGCGTAATATCGAACGAACTCGCAAATGGCAGGGCAGGGTCAGTCGCTTAAATAATCTGGTGGATCCCAATACCCAAACCATTCAGGCCTTTATTCGGGTCAATGGAAGTGGACTCCGCGAAGGAATGTATCTGGAAGCTGAATTGACCGCTAAAGAAGAAGATAATACATTTGAAATTTCTCGTAAATTAATTGTTGAAAATAAAAAATTGTTTGTTCTGAAAGAAGATAAATTAGCTCTAAGAGAAATTGAACCCGTACATTTTACCGAAAAAACAGCGATTGTCCGTGGCCTTCCCGACGGGACCGAAATTCTGAATAGAATGCTGCCTGGTGCCTACGATGGAATGGCGGTAAAGCGTTTTGAGGAATAGGAATAGGAATAGGAATGTCCTGAAATTTTGGAGTACTATAAATACACAGTTGATTGAACACCCCCCTACACAGTGTACTAAAAAACACGCATGAAAAACTTTTTATCTTTTTTTATAAAATATCCGGTTGCGGTCAATGTAATTATGTTGTCCGTGGCTATTTTTGGTTACCTGGGTCTTCAGCAAACTAAGTCTTCCTATTTTCCGTTGGATGATTCCAAATTGATTTTTATCAATATTGTTTATCCCGGTGCTTCGCCCGCTGAGATTGAAGAAGGAGTCGTTTTAAAAATAGAAGATAACCTACGGGGGCTTGTCAACATTGACCGGGTGACCTCCGTATCACAGGAGAATGCGGCGACCATCACCGTAGAAATCGAAGAGGGAGCGGATATCGATATTATTCTGGCCAACGTAAAAAATGCGGTGGATCGAGTACCTTCGTTTCCGGTAGATATGGAACCGCCCGTTATTTCAAAGCAGGAAAATATTAATCAGGCTATTTCTTTTACCGTCAGTGGAGATAAATTACCATTGGGAACGTTAAAAGATATGGCGCGTAGGGTAGAGGATGATCTCCGGGCGATTCCAAATATTTCGCAGGTAGAATTAAGCGGGTTTCCGGACGAAGAAATTGAAATTGCCGTCAGAGAAAATGATTTGCTTGCCTTCAATCTCACCTTTGCTGAGGTGGCCCTTGCCGTGAGAAACTCCAACTTGATCACCACGGGGGGAAATATAAAAACGGATACCGAGGAGTATTTAATTCGTGCTAATAATCGCTCTTACTTTGGGGACGAACTGGATTTTATTGTGGTCAAAGCCAGTAATTCAGGACAGGTGGTACGACTGCGGGACGTAGCAGAAGTGCGCGACAAATGGTCGGAAGTACCCGATCGAATACATTTTAATGGAGATCCTGCG
>CALLLR010000046.1 GCA_938008185.1 uncultured Saprospiraceae bacterium | reverse complement strand
TAGGTACGCGCCTGAGACCCCTTACTAACGACCGTCCCAAAGCAATGGTTCGCATTCAGGGGATTCCTTTGCTGGAAATTGTCATCCGACGGCTGCAATTTTTTGGAATTCGTGAATTTATTATTAATACGCATCATTTTGGGGATCAGATCACGGATTTTCTAAAAGATAAAGAAAATTTTAGAGCAACCATTCATATTTCACACGAAGTCAAAGAACCATTGGAGACCGGAGGTGCCCTGAAAAAGGCGATGCCGTTCTTTGCGGATGGAAATCCGTTCTTATTATGTAATACGGATATTCTGACTACGTTGGATTTTTATCAGTTTTTTCAATATCACCAGAAATCGAAAGCCATTGCTACGCTGGCTACCCGACAAAGAGCTACTTCCCGCTATCTTATATTTGACGAAAAAAATACGCTTAGTGGCTGGACGAATATAAAAACGAGAGAATTAAAAATGGCGCGTCCCGTTGCTGGTCGGTTTCAAATGCGGGCCTTCAGTGGTTTACACGTCATTGATCCGGAATTATTCCAGTATTTTGGTAAGGCAAATCGTTTTTCCATTATTGATACTTATTTGGCGGCAGCCGAAAAATCTATTATCAAATCCTATCCGGACGATGATAGTATCTGGTTGGATGTGGGCAAAACTCCCTCAATCGAAGCGGCAGGAAAGCTGGTTGGACA
This sequence comes from uncultured Saprospiraceae bacterium, assembly GCA_938008185.1. Classification (GTDB taxonomy): domain Bacteria; phylum Bacteroidota; class Bacteroidia; order Chitinophagales; family Saprospiraceae; genus JALZUU01. Next base: position 4,092 of record CALLLR010000046.1, on the reverse strand, counting down.
AGTATTGAAGAATAATGTTGAGCATATGTTTCGGGATTGACAGGATTATCCGTAAAATTGTAGTCAGAAAAGAACTAACTTATGAGCAAACTTCCCGTCGGTACTTTTATCAATATGGCTACTATCATAGTGGGTAGCTTGATTGGGTTGTTATTCCAACAAATTTTTCCGGAAAATATTAGAGATATTACCTTCTTGGCCGTAGGTTTGGGGGTATTGGTAATCGGCTTACAGATGAGTCTGAAGGTTCCGGATGAATATCTGCCGATCTTTATTATCAGTCTCGTGTTGGGAGGAATTTTGGGGGAATTAATTGGTGTAGAAGATTTTCTAGATAACTGTGAGTTGTGGATGCGGGCCAATTTTAAATTTGGTCAGCAACGATTTAGTGAGGGGTTGATGACGGCAGTGGTCTTGTTTTGTGCAAGTTCCATCACTATTATTGGTGCCATAGAAGAAGGAATTCAAGGCAAGCGGGAATTACTGATTGTCAAGGCTGCACTGGATGGAGTAACTTCTATCGCACTTGCCTCTACTTACGGAATGAGTATTTTATTGTCAATTTTTCCGATGCTAATTATTCAGGGTGGATTGACGATCCTGGCAAGTCAGGTAAAATCCTTATTTACCAAAAATACACTAGCCGTCCTTAGTGGGGTGGGTGGATTATTGATCGTTGCCGTTTCCGTAAAAATGTTGGAACTGGGAAATTTTAGAGTTGCTAATTTATTACCATCTCTGCTGGTCGTTGTCTTATTGACCTGGTTACAACGGAAGTTTAAGTTTAAGTTTTAGCGTCTCATCAGGGAATCGAAAATTAAAAATCCACGTATCTACAAATCCGCACATCCACAATTTATTCATACCGCAGCGACTCAATCGGATCCAGCCTCGAAGCCTTCAGTGCCGGATATAATCCTGAAAACAATCCTACGATCATACAGGTCGCCACCCCTACCCCGATCCAGAGCCAGGGCATTAAAAAACTTCCTCCTAAAAAATAGGTAACCACATTTCCCGTTAGGATACCCAGAATAATGCCGATGATGCCACCAATTTGACAGATGACGATGGCTTCTGTGAGAAACTGGATCAAGATATTACGACGGGTGGCACCAAGGGCTTTAGTGATCCCGATTTCGCGGGTACGCTCGGTAACCGAAACCAACATGATATTCATCAGACCAATAGCGGCGCCAACCAAGGTGATTAACCCAATGATAATGGCTCCCATTCGCAACGTGACAGTATTCTCTTTAAGAAAACTTACGAGTCCGTCGCTCATACGGATTTCAAAATCATTATCCTGCGAAAGACGCAGCTTTCGGATATTTCTAAACAGGCCAATGGCGGACGATTCAGCTCCTTCCAAATCTTCCGAAGTAGTAGTAGATACGTTGATACTATAATTCGAATTAGCGGTGCCATAATAATTTTTAACACTCAATAAGGGAACCAGCACCACTTTGTCTTCACTTTGATTCATGCTCGAACCCTTTGAAGTAAGTACGCCGATGACTTTGTATTTTATATTTCCAACGGAAATAACTTTATCCAGCGCCTTATCAGGTTTACCTTTAAATAACAAGTCTACGAGATCTTTGCCGATGATGGCGCGGTTGCTACCATTTTGAATTTCGGTGAGTGAAAGGGCGCGCCCGACTTCGAGATCCAGGCCTCGCAGATTAAGGTAATTTTCGTCGATCCCGGTCAGACGGATGTTGGGGTTGGTTTTTTCGTTTTCGTATTTAACGGTAGCGGTGCGTGTCCCCGTCATATAAATACTGACCGTACCAGGATAATCAAAAATATCCTTGAATTTGGTAGCTTCTTTGTAAGAAATAGGATCTCCTCGTTTGGGGCGTCTTCCGCCCCGTTTACCCGAAGCACGTCCCCCCGTAGGCTGAATAGAAAAGGAATTAGCACCTAGGCTGGAGAAATTATCATTAAACGAATAGATGGCTGTATCAATGGCGGTCAAAATACCAATTAGCGCCATAATGCCCACGGCAATGATCATCACGGTCAGGATGGAGCGTAAGAGATTAGAACGGACGGCGCTGAGCGCTACTCTGATGTTTTCTAGAAATCCCATTTTAATTGCTGTTGGCTGTTAGCTAGTTGGCTTCCCTCTAACGCAAAGTCTAAACGAAGGAAATTTTACTAACTGATCTCAATTTATAACTATTAGTTAAATAATCAATTTGAATTAACTTTTTAAACAGCTTTTATAAATAAAAATTAGTGGACAACGTCTTTAAAGCAGCAGATAAAGAAAGCAAAGCTATGCTTTTATAAAATGTTGACCAATCGTTGCTAACATTTCTTTGTGAGTACTATTACTTCCTACTAAAATATTTTTACCGAACAGATAATCTGTTCCACCGTAAAAATCGGATACCTTCCCGCCTGCTTCTTCGACCAGAATAATTCCGGCAGCGACATCCCACGCGTTTAAACTATATTCGAAATAGCCATCAAAACGACCACAGGCCACGTATGCTAAATCTACGGCCGCAGAGCCTAATCTACGAATTCCCCGGGTGCGTTCTACAAAATTACGAAGCACCCCAAAATAGGCATCCATATGCTGGAAATCGTAATAAGGAAAACCCGTGGCGATGAGGGTATCTTCGAAAACCAAATTAGGACTCACAGATATTTTTTTGTCATTGAGCCAGGCGCCGCCACCCCGATAAGCGTAGAAGCATTCTTCTTTATTTACCTCATAGACAATTCCCATGATGATTTGGTTCTCAAAGCGGAGCGCTACGCTAATGGAAAAGATGGGAAGCTGGTGTAAAAAATTGGTCGTGCCGTCCAGCGGATCGATGATCCACTGATAGGTGCCTTCCGAAGCGACGATGGTTTCTTCTTCGGTCAGAAAAGCGGCACCGTCGAGTCTTGCCTGTAAACCAGAGACGAGTCGCTTTTCGGCGGTTTTGTCTACATAACTGACCAGACTATTTTTACTTTTGGTTTCAATTGAGCCAAGGTCTACTTTACCTACCTCTTTTTTGATAAAACTGGCGACCTCGGCGACGAGTTGGCGGGTAGAGAAACAGAGCTTTTCTAATTGTGGCTTTTCCATTCGGTCAGATAAGTTTTGAGAATTTTTGCTTTTTTTATTAAAGAATACAGAACGTAAAACTACGTAAACTTTTTGTGAGAATTTAGCAAAAAACTAAAGAGATGGTGCGTTGTCTGAATTTTTATTTTTTAACAAATCACTATACGACCCATTTATCAAATCTGAGGGGTCAATTCCAAAAATATCCATATACTTTTTACATTGTTTTTCTAAAATAGTGATCTCTCCATTTTCTTCTTTATCCATCACCTCAATTTCCACAAAATTACCCAAACCAACTACCTGGTCTACGTGAAATTTTACATTCTCTAAAAAATAAATAGCGCGATGTTTATCTACTACAATTTTTTGTCCCAATGCGGTAGATAATAATTCTTTTAAACGATCACTATTTTCTGATTCCGGATGGTAGAGTAAAAAACTAGAAGCCTTGGGGCCTGTTTGATCGGGACGTTGGTAGAAAATTAAACTATTTTCAATATTTCCCTGCCGCAATTTTAACCGTCCATCGGGTACTATAAAATAAGTATCAATTTGATGATCAATTCCTTTATAATCTGCTCCCAGGTTTTCTAAAATAGATTTGATTTGATCAGGTTGCTGAGTGCGGGCTTTGATTTCTACATTAAGCATTTTTTTGACCAAATATAAACTTATTATAAACTATTTAGTTAGCTATTATTCAGATAACTCTTTTCTAATAAAATTATACGACAGAGGAAGGCCAACCAGCCAACCAGCAAACGGGTCAACCGGCAAGAAAATTAGTATCTTTACATCGTGCAGAATCTGGAACGCTTAATAGCTCTATACCGCGAAGACAAACGCGTGGAAAAAATTGTCGCTCAACTCTCAACGTCTCCACCGCCCCGAACACAATTGACCGGAGTAGTAGGCGCACAAGACAGCTTTGTCCTGGCGGGAACGTATCTGGCCGCTCCGCAATTTCATCTCGTTATTTGTAACGACAAAGAAGAGGCTGCGTACCTGCAAAATAACCT
>CALLLR010000045.1 GCA_938008185.1 uncultured Saprospiraceae bacterium | reverse complement strand
TAAATTATGCATTTTTGCATTCTGTAAATAAATTATATTAAAAGAACAAAAATTGTAGATCATGGCGGAAGTAATTCGAATGCCCAGAATGAGTGACACAATGGAAGAAGGTGTTATTGTCGGATGGCTAAAAAAAGTAGGTGATAATTTAGAGCCCGGGGACGTATTGGCAGAAGTAGAAACGGATAAAGCAACAATGGAACTAGAGTCTTTTCAGGAGGGGGTTCTTTTATATATTGGGGTAGAAGAAGGTCCGGTACCCGTAAATGGTATCCTAGCCGTAATTGGAGAAGAAGGAGAAGATTATAAGGAGGCGCTTGCTGCGGCTGAAGGTAGCGAAGGTGCCGGCAGTACCGAATCCAAAGAAGCATCTGAAAATAAAGAAACATCCAAAACTGCTGCACCTGAAGTGGCCGTTGCCGCTGAGCAACCTGCCGCAGCTAACAATAATAGCAGAGTAAAAGCCTCTCCCCTCGCTAAGAAAATTGCACAAGATTCAGGCCTGGATCTGGCCACTATCAATGGTAGTGGTGATAACGGTCGAATTGTAAAAAAAGACGTGGAAGCTCATTTAAAGCAATCTGCTGCGCAAACTAGCGCACCAGCGGTTCAACCAGCAGCAGCAAAAGGACCTGAGGTGATACCGTTCACATACGGTAGTAACGGGCAGGAAGCGGAAGATGTACCAGTCAGTCAAATGCGTAAGGTGATTGCAAGAAGATTGGGAGAAAGCAAGTTTTCGGCACCACATTTCTATTTGACGATTGAAGTAGAGATGTCCAAAGCAATGGCTACCCGAAAGCAATTAAATGAGATTGCGCCTACCCGAATTTCTTATAATGATCTCGTGGTTAAATCCTGTGCAGTAGCACTACGTCAGCATCCTGCAATAAACAGTTCGTGGCTGGGTGATAAAATAAGAATCAATAAAGAAATCAACGTTGGTGTGGCGGTAGCGGTACCCGACGGTTTATTGGTCCCCGTTATCCGACATGCGGATATGAAATCGCTTTCACAAATTAACGTAGAAGTAAAAGAACTCGCCGGTAAAGCAAAAGAAAAACGCTTACAGCCGGATCAAATGCAAGGAAATACCTTTACGATCTCTAATTTGGGAATGTTTGGTATTGATGAGTTTACAGCCATTATCAATCCACCAGATGCTTGTATTATGGCCGTTGGTTCGATTGCTGAAAAACCAATTGTCAAAGATGGGGAATTGGCCGTTGGAAATATTATGAAGTTAACCCTAAGTTGTGATCACCGGGTGGTAGATGGTGCTTCTGGCGCCAGATTCTTACAAACGGTAAAATCAATGCTGGAAGATCCAATTCGATTATTAGTTTGATAGTATAAGGAATAATAAATTTTATCAAAAGCCAGTAACAAAACATTGTTGCTGGCTTTTTAGTTATAACTAAGTCATTCTTGCTGCTGACAGACGAGGATTTCCTGAATATTTTTAAGTATTTTATCAAAGAGTATGAGCAAAAAAGTAAGTAAAAAGACCCTGGTGATCGGTGCTTCTGAAAATCCGTCCCGTTATGCGTACAAAGCCATTCATAGATTATTGAATAAGGGTCATGAAGTTGTGGCAATCGGTAAAAAGGTTGGTAAAGTGAGTGAGATAGAAATATTGACTGGATTTCCCGAGCTAAAAGATATCGATACCGTTACCTTGTATATTAATCCCATGGTTCAGAAAGAGTACGAGTCTTATATTATCTCTTTAAATCCGAAGCGTATTATTTTTAATCCCGGAACAGAAAATCCAGCATTTATCCAAGATGCTCGCAAGGAGGGAATTCTTACTGAAATTGCTTGTACCTTGGTCATGCTCAGTATTGATGATTATTAATAATGGAATTTCATCTATTTTAACAATCTTTAGAGTATCACATAAAAAAAGGGACGTAATTTTCATTACGTCCCTTTTCTTTATTTAAAAGTGAATAACTAAATCCTAGTATCCAGCTTCTTTATTACCAGAGTAGCTCTTGCCACCTCTTCCTGCGTTATTTACACCACAGTTCGGGCGTCCCATTTCGCTTTCAGAAGTTGCTATTTCAAATTCTACCCGACGGTTCATCATGTTAGAACCACTAGTTGGAACTAAGTTGTTGTTTTCTCCACCCCAGTTAAGGACGAAACGATCGCGAGAGATACCATACTTACCTACTAGGTAATCAATAGCAGCATTTGCACGATTGTAAGATAAAACATCATTGTAGCAGTTACCAGCAGTCTGATCTGTAAATCCATTAGCAACGATACGTACACCTGGATTTTGCTTCATAACAGAAGCTACGTTGTGTAGCTTGCCATACTCAGAATTACGGATGGAGTAACGATTGTTGTCAAAGTGAATCATTGGTAAGAACCAATTCATTGGAACAGATTTACCCATGTCAAGGCCAGCGATTTTGGCGTCAATCAATCGGTTTACGTCACCTTCATTTAGAGGATCTGGACCAGCAGGAATGATTGCGATACCTTTAGAATCTATTTCGTAACCTGGAGGAGAGTACATTTCTTCGTCCTTACAGTCGGCAATACCGTCACCGTCGCTATCCAAAGTTTCTCCTCGTGTGTTCACAGGACAACCTTTTTCAGTATTTTCTTCCTTATCAAGCATGTCGATAACACCATCTTCGTCAGTATCCGTTAAATCTAGCTCAGGACGGGATTTAACTTCCGCTAAGTCTTCCGCTAATTCATCCATTGGGCTAGCCCACCAGAGAGGAACGTTCTTTTCGTCTTTCTTACCTAAAGAAATACCTAAACGTAAATTGGTGTAATGTGCAAGATCGTCTTTTGGAGTAAATCCACCACCAACTAATTCGGCAGCATCTAATAAGTCACCTCCTCTTCCAACGACTCTGAACATCTTATGCTCTAAGCTTAAGCTAACTTTGTCCGATAAACGGAATCCTAAACCAAAACCAGCATCATAGTGCGCTGAAATTTCCCAACCGTCATCAAAATTGTCACCGTTTGAATTTTCGGATACATCGTATTCATTACTACCATCGATAGCAATTGCTTCGATACTGGAAATACCTCCACCAATAAATACGTAAGGATTTAGCTTCTTATTTCGATTAGTTCGGAAGTTATTTAAACTTGCCACTAGGTTTACATCTCCACTAAATAATCTAGTCTCATACTCGGGTACCCAGTTATCCCCAAAGCCATTACCATTATTACGACTAGCCCAGCGACGGCCATCTGCTGTTCTAACATCGTCATTCTCTTCACCTCTAAACTGGTAGTAATTCGCGTCAACACGAATAGAGAACATGTAGTCGATCGCTTTACGTAAATGAAGTCCGGCACCAAAGCTGGAATTCCAGTCAACGTCACCAGTTAGCGCAGTGTGACCAACATTAATACCCAATTCCCACATATTTTTGGGCTTGGCGTTAATTTTCAGGTTGCTCGCTGTAGTTTGAGCAGTTGCTTGATAAAACAACGCAGTACCCAATACGAACATTATTAAAGTTAAAATTTTCCTTGTCATAGGGTTTTTACTTTGATGATTAAAAAAATAGGTGAATAATATCTTATTTATCTTTGATACATTATAAATGCAAAAGTATTTAATTTTTTCTATGCTACAAATATTTAATGATTTTTTTTAGAGATATATCTAACGAAGACTGAATAAAATCAATAAAATAAATGTTTAATGCGCTTCTTATTGGTTTTAAGCCAGTTATTGCAGATTAGCCCCAACAATTAGAATATATCTATTACGCCTTTAGAAAGCTATTGTTGCGGTTATGACCACAGATTTATCAAAAAGTAACGGATATTTTCTATTATATTTCATTTTTTTATTCCATATGAACTATAAAAAACATAAAACAAAAAAATATGCTTGAGAATTGGCTCAGTCCGCTAACAATTGATGAATTTGCTCCTACAAAATCTTATACTCGCACCCAATTTGGTAGAAAAATGATTTTCTACTGGAAAACAATTCCTTCTCTAGAGAGGGTCCAGGTTGCAATTATTGGTTTAGACCAACAAGATGCCAATGCGATCCGCAAAGAACTTTATAAGCTTGAATTTCCTTTTCGCTCCTTCAGAGTAGCCGATTTAGGTAACATTAGAAATAAAAACCATTCTTTTCTTATTCCAGTAATTAAAGAACTGTTAGATAGCAATATTGTTCCGATTATTTTAGGTCGGGATATTGATCAATCGGTGGCTCATTACCAATCCTATCACCTACGTAAGTACGTAAATTTGGCTTTAGTGGATGAAAAAATTCGGTTTAATTCTTCTAAAAATGAAAAAAAAGATAGCTTCTACCTCAATAGCTTAACAAAAAAGAAATCGCCCACCCTCTTTAACTTGGGCATATTGGGCTTTCAGCGTCATTTCACCTCCTCTAAAGTAACTTCTGATCTTACTCAGGCCAATCACGAATTGGTCAGACTGGGAGAAATCCGCAGGGATATTACAGAAACAGAACCATTAATCCGTTACGCAGATTTATTTACCTTTAATATCGCAGCCCTAAAGTCCCTGGAGGCACCTGCACAGGCAGATCCATCCCCCAGCGGATTGTTCTCCGAAGAAGCTTGCCAACTCTGTCGCTACGCAGGACTAAGTGATCGATTGACCTCTATTGGATTTTATGGATATCATCACGAAAAAGATTTTCAATTGCAGACTGCAAAGACTATCGCACAGCTCATCTGGTATTTCATGGAGGGAGTGAAAAACAGAAAAAAGGATTACCCTGTTTCCAGTCAGGGACTAATTGAATATATTGTTGAAAACAAAAACAGGGATCATCAGATCCATTTTTGGAAAAGTAATAAAAGTGGTCGATGGTGGCTGGAAGTGCCTCTAAAAGGAAAAGGAAAGCGAACAGAAATGGTTCCTTGCTCTTACGAAGATTACAAAGCCGCCTGCCAGGATGAAATGACCAGCCGATTGCTGCGCGCTTTTCATAAACTGTCTTAGTCCCATTGGCACTATTACTCATCTTGAAAGACCGTTAACAGTTTTTCTAAACCAATTCCTCTTGAACCCTTTAACAGTACCAAGCTGTTTTCCCAGTTATTGGAGGCTAGCGCACGCTTCAATGTGTCTACATCCGCATAAGCATATGCTCGGTCAGAAGGAAGAATTGATGCTTGATAATTTGGGCCAACCAGATAGACTGCCTTTGTCTCAATCGTTTTTATTCGGTCAATAATTTCGCGGTGGGCCTCAGCAGTATACTCACCCAGCTCCAGCATATCTCCCAATACGATTATCTTATCAGAAGCTTTAACCTTCTCAAAATTTTCCAAAGCGGCATTCGTACTGGTTGGATTCGCATTATAAGCATCCAGAATAAAAGTATTAGAACCTATTTTCCTTAGCTCCGAGCGGTTGTTTTGGGGAATATATCCTTCGATTGCGGTTTTTATCGCTGCTGCCGAAACCTTAAAATATTTACCCAAAGCAATTGCGGTCATCATATTTCCAAAATTATATCTTCCAACCAATGCGCTAAAGACGGTGGTCAAAACCTCCTGACCAGACAAAAATTCTGCGACTAAAAAAGGTTGAACTTCCGCTAATTTTATTTCTATATCTTTCACCGCTTGATCCGGATTTTCACTTTCTACATAAAATATTTTGTGTTTGACCTGGTCCGCTAATTCTTCCAGAAATTTTTCGTTTCGATTAACGAAGGCAACTCCATTATTTTTGGCCAGATAAGCATACAGTTCAGATTTACCTTTTTTCACACCTTCTATTCCTCCAAAACCTTCTAAATGGGCTTTCCCGATATTCGTAATAATACCGTGAGTAGGCTCGGCAATTTCGCATAATGTGGCAATTTCGCCTTGGTGGTTTGCCCCCATTTCAATAATCGCTACCTCGGTTTCTTTTGACATTTTAAGCAAGGTGAGCGGTACACCAATGTGATTGTTAAAATTTCCTTGGGTGAAATGTATCGCATAGGTTGACTTCATAACGGAGGCCAGCAATTCTTTGGTGGTCGTTTTGCCATTACTTCCAGTAATAGCAATCACTGGAATAGAAAACTGTCGGCGGTGATGTTGAGCTATTGCTTGTAAAAATTTTAATCCATCTGCTACGAGTAGGTATTTTTCATCTGTAACGGAGGAATGTTCGTCGACGATTACCCATTTCGCTCCTTTTTCCAAGGCTTCAGCCGCAAAAGTATTTCCATTAAACCGTGGTCCTTTCAAGGCCAAATAGATACACCCAGGGGTTATTTTTCTACTATCGGTTACCAAATCGGCCCCTTTTTGCAACTCCCCGTAAATGGTATTTAATATTTTATTCATAAAAAAGTCTCTACATTTTTTACAAATGTAGAGACTTTTAGGATATATAAAAAGGAAGGAATTATACGGTATGCTGATTTTATTTAAACATACCCTTTTTCTTCTTCTTTTTCTTTGTTTTAAAAGTATTTCCTCCCGTATCTTCATTACCGGAAGATCCACCCGTACGTGTCATCGCACAACGGAAACCAATCGTACGGTCTGATTTATCTTCTTCTTTGAATCTTCTGGCACCCGGTGACAACCAAAATGCACGATCTGCCCAGGAACCACCTTTGATTACCCGTGACTTATCACTAATCAAGGAAGTTTTTCCATAATCATATAATACGTAAGATTCTTTATCTCCATCCAAGTAGTTATAAACCTGACCACGCTTGTAGTTTTCACGGGTAGCTACTTCATCATCTTCTACGTAACGGTATCGAATTCGTCCTAAACTATCTTTATCAACGGGTGCACCGTTTTCGTCTAAAATCTTGGTTTTAAACTTACCACCACGATAAGGATTCAAGTCGTGATTCTCTACATCTCGCAAGGTCATACTGGTCAATGGTCGGTAAAGATCCATGGTCCATTCATTCACATTACCTGCCATGTTATAAAGTCCAAAATCATTTGGCAGAAATGTTCTGACGGGGGCCGTAATATGCGCCTGATCATTCAAGTTACCAGCCATTCCCATATAATCACCACGACCTCGCTTAAAATTCGCAAGTATTCGTCCCTGTTCTTTATTTCTCTTTTGGAATCGAACGGTATTACCACTCCATGGATAGATACGACGATCCGTAATTCTTTCATCCTGCTCTGAAGCCAAATTACCTACGAGCGCAAGGGCTGCGTATTCCCATTCTGCTTCCGTTGGAAGACGGTAAGAAGGTAATAAAATACCATCTTCAAATTTAACCGGACGTTCTCCGCCAGTCTTCATATCTTTTAGATTCTTCTTAACGTCACCTTGATACTTGTTAGCTAAATAAGCTTCTGTATTAAAGTTTTCTTCGTCTCGTTGTTCCATATTGGCGTTAAGGATACCACGTTCAATCAGTATCGCTTCGTTGACACGGTCGGTTCTCCATTGACAAAATTCGTTGGCCTGAATCCAGTTTACTCCAACCACTGGATAATCATCATACGAAGGGTGACGGAAATAAGTCTCTACAAACGGCTCATTATAAGCTAGTTCTTCCCGCCATACTAAAGTGTCAGGAAGTGCATTCAGGTATACTTCTGGATAAGATTCGCCAAATACACGTTCGATCCAGTAAAGATATTCTTTGTAATCGATGTTAGCAACCTCTGTTTCGTCCATATAAAAGGAAGAAACAGTTACTCTTCTTGGAATCGCATTCCAATCATAAGTAACGTCTTGGTCAGTTACTCCCATTGAGAAAGTACCTCCCTCAATCAATACTAAATTAGGACCAGTGATCTGTCCTTCGTAGCTTTTTTTCTCGAATCCACCCCATTTTTGGTCGTTATACTTCCAGCCGGTCGTAGCGGATCGCTCACTTTTCTTACAGGAAGGCAAAAAGACAACTAATAATAATAGAAGGATTGAACTTAACTTGAGCAGTTTTTTCATTGAATTAATCTTAAAATTTAAATTACAGAAATGGCATCCACATACTGATAGATATAAAAATATACAATATTCGTGCTAATCATCAGGTAATGATTCTGCAAAAATGCAAAAAAATCACCGAAACAATTGAAAACAATCGTTAAAATCTTGTTTTGGTTCTCTTGGTTTGATTCTTAGAGAGATTTCGTGGCTTCCTCCCGAGTTATTTAGCTGGGATACGGTGAAGTCGTAACTATACCCTATTTTAAATATTCCTTGCTCAACTCCAACCACGGCAATTACCGCATCTGGGTTGGCTTTTGCGTGGCGGTACCATCCACCAACAAAAAATGATCCGTATCCTAAATTAGCGCCAACATTGGTTTGACCGAAGTCTCCCTGACGCACGAACATGATGTTCGGAGATATAAACGCGGCCGGTTTACGTTTATTGCCTTCTATCAATTGTATTTGTGCACCCGCATGCACCGAAAAACGGTACGGGAGTCCCGTAAACAAATTCTGATTAGTCAGAATTATAGATTCGTTGGGCCGGTTGATATGTTTAATGGAAAGTCCTCCATAAAAGGTTTTATTATAAACCAGCATACCCGCTGAGACATCACCATAGGTATTATTGAGGTTTTCTGGTGTTATTTCATTGGTAGGAAAAGGCGTTCCGCCCGCAGAGATCGGTCCCGTTGTTTTGGAGAGCTGATCACCAAACATAAAAGCCGCCCAGTTATATCGCCCTTGCACCCAAGCGACTTCAGCTCCTAATTTTACGAACCATTCTTTGTTTATTTGTAACCGATAAGAAAAAAATCCGGCTACTTTATTGGTTTTTATTAATCCTTCTCCAGCATCATCCGTTTGAACCATTAAACCGAATCCGCTATTTAAGTGATCTATATATTGATCATAGGAAGCCGAATAAGTGACGTAAGCATTAAGCGTAGGCCATTGATTGCGATAATTCAGTGCTATCTGAGGTGCATAGCCAGTTCCTGCAAAAGCGGGATTTAGTTGCAATGGTGCAGCATAGTATTGACTAAATACCGGATCTTGTCCAAAAGCGACATTACCACTAAATAAAACCACCATTAATATCAGGATTTGTCTTCGCATTTACTTATTTTGAGTCTTTAGTGAACAGATAAAGTAATTAAGTTTGTTAAAATATAAAATACCGCTCAATATAGCGTTATATATGTACAATAGCGGCAAGTTATTAACGTTTTGATAACAGTTTTTAGTTTATGCTGCAATATTAAAACTGTTTAAACACTTCAGTATACATTTACAAATGTAATATTACCTCGATTATGAAAATCAGATTTAGCCTATTTATTTTATTTGCTTTTATGTTTTGTCAGTTGTCTGCTCAAAATTCAGTTTTTAAAATAAAAAAAGAACTCAATTGGTCAGCGACTCCAACTATTTATAACCCTCTAGGAACAAGTGAGACTAAATTTTGGGTATTTGAGGGCTCGGCACAACATCCTGTCAACCCAGTTTTGCCCGTTATTAATTTTCGTTTTCCCGTTTCTGGAAAGGGAGTACTTACGCCAACTATCACTAACGCAATCTATGAACCATTTGATCAGTTAACGACCGAAGAGGCTAATCTTGTCGCGACGGATGATCTGGAAATAAATGGTACTATTTTCCAAGACAGAAAAGCATATTTCGGAATGGTTCAATTATTACCCATCCGAAAAACGGCAGATGGCCGCTTTGAGCGTTTAACCAGTTTTGCACTAAATGTCTCTTATCAAAATACGAATATCCTTACGCCTCCTCCCCCACCTAATACATTTAATTCCGTGTTGCAGGATGGTCTCATTTATAAAATTGCCGTAATGGAAGACGGTGTTTATAAACTAGATTATGACTTTCTTAAAAATGATTTAGAAATTGATATTGATAATATTGATTCTAGACAAATTCGATTATTTGGGAATGGCGGTGGTTATCTCCCCGAGCCAATAGCGACTTTCCGTGAAGATGATCTAGTTGAAAATCATATCCAGATCATTGACGGAGGAGATAATTCCTTTGATAGTGGTGACTATATTTTATTTTATGGAGAAGGACCCAATAAATGGTATTTTAATGATACTTATGATCGCTATGATCGTCCCCAAAATCCTTATGATACCCGTAGCTATTATTTTCTGAAAGTAAATAGCGGTGAGGCACAAATAATGGCAGACCAAAATTCGATCAATGCGCCAGAATATACCGTAACGACTTTTAACGATTTTGCTCGTTTTGAAGAAGACAAACTCAACCTGTTGGGCGCCCTCGCCCGTGGTGGTCATGGAACCGGGAAGACCTGGTATGGCGATCAATTCAGCCCCACCAGTCGTGAGAAAAATTATAGTTTTGAATTTCCAAATATCGTCTCTTCCGCCCAAGCGGATGTCACCGTAACCATGGCATTACGATCCGCCAGTTCTTCCTATTTTAATGCCAGTGTCGGAGGAGAAACTTTTCGCAGTACCAATGCATCTTCCGTAAGGTTAAATGAATCAGAGAGAATATTCGCGCACAGCAGAACGATAAACGGGAAATTTCAGGGAGCGCAAAGCAACCTAACCGTTCAGGTAACCAACCCACCTGACGCAACACAAATTAATGAAGCTTTCCTGGATTATGTCCAGGTAAACGTGCGACGGGAATTAATCTTTTCCGGAAATCAAATGGACTTTCGGGACATCAACGTAAGGGACTACACCAACGCAACGTACGAAGTACAAGGAATCAACGACAACCATCAGATTTGGGATATCACCGATCCTCTCCGTCCACGAATCCAAAAGGGAACAACATCAGGGAATAGTTTTAGATTTGGCCTCAATATTATCCCCAGCAATCCGATCAGAACTTTTATCGCCTTTAATCAACAGGATGGACTACTTTCTCCCGAGGCGATAGGACTGGTTTCCAATCAAAATATTCACGCCATCCAAAAAGCAGACATGGTGATTGTTTATCATCCAGAATTTGAATCTGCGGTTCAGAGACTCGCAGATCATCGCCGTCAGCATAGCAATCTTGACGTGGTGACAGTGCTTGTTGATCAGATATACAACGAATTTTCTTCCGGAAAACAGGACCCTACGGCTATCCGTGACTTTGTCCGAATGCTCTACGATAGAGACGAAGATTTCAAATACCTTTTACTGTTCGGAGATGGTTCTTACGATTATAGAAATATCACCAATACGCCTGACCTCGATAACTATGTCCCGGTTTATGAAACGGATATTCACCTCGATCCGATCCTGGGATTTCCGGCGGATGACTTTTTCGCACTGGTCTCCGAAGAAGATGGGAATAATTTAAGTGGTTTGGTAGATATTGCTGTTGGTAGAATTCCAGCACGGGATGCTTTTACGGCGGATAAATATGTTGACAAAGTGGTTTTCTACGATACAGATCCTACCCGGTTTCGTGACTGGAGAAATCAATTAGCTTTTGTCGGAGACGATGGTGATACAAACACGCATACCAATCAAGCTAACCAAATTGCGGATACAATTACACAACGACACGATTATTTCAACGTTGATAAAGTTCTTTTTGACGCTTTTCAACGTGTAACTACCTCGGGAGGAATTCGATTTCCTCAGGCCAACGAATCCTTAAACCGAAATGCTTTTCGTGGCTCACTGATCACCAATTATCTTGGTCACGGTGGACCAACGGGTTGGGCGCAGGAACGAGTACTCCAGGTGGAAGATATTGAGAGCTGGCAAAACTTTGAACGCTTACCACTGGTGATTACGGCCACTTGCAGTTTTGGGGGCTATGATGATCACAGCGATTTTCCCGGAGCAGAGGTTGCAGTCATGAAGCCAGACGGTGGAGCAATTGCGTTATTCACTACCGTACGAGCAGTTTATTCTAGTAGTAATTTTATACTAACGAAATCTGTATTTGACAATATTTTTAATGATAAACAGAATGGTGGCCTTGCGTTTGGTGAAATTCTAAGAAATTCTAAAAATGGCAGTGGAACCAGTACCAATAATAACCGAAAATTTACGCTTCTGGGAGATCCGGCACAGCGCCTGGCAATTCCTCAGTATAATGTAGGTACTATTACCATCAACGGCCGTTCGGTAACAACATCTTCTACTCCGGATACCATCAGAGCACTGGAAAAAGTGACCATTACGGGTTATGTTTTTGATAATGATGGCAATGTGATGTCTGATTTTAATGGTCGGGTTTATCCGACTATTTATGATAAAATTTCCCAATTGCAAACTTTTGGTCAGGGCGGTAATGAGGTTAAAGATTTTGAGCTTCGTAAGAATGTCCTCTTTAAAGGAGCCGCTACGGTTACCAATGGTCTATTCTCTTTTGAATTTATTGTTCCTAAAGATATTGATTATAATTTTGGTTTTGGTAAAATCAGTTACTACGCCGAAGATGGTACCCGTGATGCAAATGGTTCTTATAATGGAATTATTATTGGTGGAACGAGCGCTAACCCGATTGTGGATGATCAGGGACCAATCGTGGAGGTATTTATGAACACAGAAGATTTTGTTACCGGTGGAACTACGGACAAAGATCCGGTCTTACTCGTCAACTTATCCGACGATAACGGTATCAACATTGGGGGGATAAGTATAGGTCACGATCTAACTGCGGTATTGGATGATCAAACCCAGGATACTTACGTCTTAAATGACTTTTATACGGCCGAACTAGACGATTATTCTAAAGGTACCGTACGATTTCCATTGTTTAATATAGAAGAAGGCTTACATCGAATCACCGTCAAAGCCTGGGATACGTCTAATAATTCCGGCGAAGGTAGCACGGAATTTTTGGTGTTCAATAGTGAAGACGCAGCCCTAAAGCATGTGTTAAATTACCCGAATCCTTTTACGACCAACACCAATTTCCAGTTTGAGCATCAACTCAGTGGTCAGGATTTACAGATTTTAGTACAAATTTTTACCGTTTCCGGAAAATTGGTGAAAACTATTGAAAAAGATACCTACGCCAACGGATTCCGGGTGACCGACGTAAACTGGGACGGAAGAGACGACTATGGTGACCGTCTGGCAAGGGGTGTATATCTTTATAAAATCAAAGTTAAGGGTACCAACGCCAAGGATGAGGATATTCGTACCGAAAGCGATTTTGAAAAATTAGTGATTCTTAAGTAGTTTTTTTAATAAAAAAAAGTCTGCGTAAAATAAAAGTCTTAAAATTATGTTAATGAATGGTAACGTCTGCGGGAATTCCCAAATGTTACTATTCAATATTTCTCACTAATCTTCAGAACTTACCTTATATTTGCATTTCTTTTTTTGAAACCTGAATAAAAATCATGAATAGATTAAAAATACGTTTACTTTTTGCTGTTTTAGTCCTTGTCGCAGCTTTCACGAATATCAACGCACAAGGGTTTGGTTGTGTATTTAATACCCAGACAATGGAATTCGAAGCACCTGGTGGTGGTCCTTGTATCAATACGCTGATCACAGCGGTTCCCTTCCTAAGAATTATTCCAGACGCCAGAGCAGGGGCACTTGGAGATGCCGGTATCGCTACATCAGCAGACGCTAACTCCATGCACTTCAATGCTTCCAAACTGGTAACTGCCGAGCAAGACATGGCCCTTTCTGTTACGTATACTCCCTGGTTGAAAGCACTAGGTCTACAGGATGTTTATATGGCATATCTTTCCGGCTACAAAAAATTTGGTGATCTCCAGGCAGTCGGTGTTTCTTTACGTTACTTCTCACTGGGAGAAATCAACTTTACTGACAATCAGGGAACCAGCCTTGGAACCGGAAATCCAAACGAATTTGAACTATCAGTAGCTTATTCCAGAAAATTATCCGAGAAATTATCCGTAGCGGTGGCTCCAAAGTTTATATTCTCTAATTTGGCTGCTGGTCAGATGGTAAACAATGTAGAAATCATGCCTGGTATCGCTGGAGGTGCAGACTTTTCTCTGACTTACCAGACACCAATTGAATTTACTGCCAATCCATCCAATTTAAGAATTGGAGCAGCGGTGTCCAACCTGGGAACTAAAATTTCCTACACAAATTCTACTAACAAAGACTTTATTCCTGCCAACCTCGGTATTGGGGCCGCTTGGGAATTTAACTTTGACGACTTTAACGCACTAACCATCACCAGTGACATTAACAAACTTCTGGTTCCGACGCCTTGTCTTAACGAGAATGCTGGAACAACGGGACTAAACACTTGTGATCAATCCGGCGAAGAAGGCATTCCAGATTACCGAGAACAGTCTATGTTTAGTGGTGTACTTGGATCTTTTAGTGATGCTCCTGGTGGTTTTTCAGAAGAGCTGAGAGAACTCTCTTATTCTCTTGGGTTAGAATACTGGTACGACAAGCAATTTGCGGTACGAGCAGGATATTATACCGAGCATTCTACGAAAGGAAATCGAAAGTTTTTTACCGTTGGGTTAGGATTAAAATACAATGTTTTTGGTTTGAATTTTTCTTATTTGGTTCCAACGACCAATCAGCGTAATCCACTTGATAATACTTTACGATTCTCTTTATTATTTGATTTCGCCGGTGGTGAATTTGACGAAGAGTAGTATAGCTTGTTAGCTATTAGCCAGTTGGCTTGTTGGCCCTCTTTATCTATTAAAGAGGGCCAATTTATTTTATCAATTCAGTATATAAATTTATAGGTTTTACGTTGATTTTGTAAATTACTAATCAAACCTTCAGAGTTGTAGGATACTGAATATTCCATATTCATTTACTATTATTTCCGTAAAACCACTCTATTGATGATTCGGTTTTTATCACTGATTCTGGCAAGATAAGCTCCACTGGCAAAAGACGCAGTATTAATCAATAATTGTTCTTCTCCGTTATTTAAATTTCGTCCATAAACGAGATTTCCCAGTAAATCAAAAATCTCTACGACCCCATTTTCTATTCTATCTGCTTGCCACGTTAAGATTACTTCATCACTAAATGGCATGGGAAATATCTCTAAATTCAGTACCTCATCGCTATCTATCGGGCCGATTACCGCCGTAGTAATATCACCGATCCACTGCCGCGTATTAAAGTGTAATAATCTTGGAGGCAAGAAATTAAAATTTTCCGAGACGACGAATCCAGCACCATTTTCAATAAAAATAATCCCTTCGGTCTGGCTATTGGTCAAGCCGGTACCCAAATCTATTTTTCTGATATTTCCGGAGAAAAAATGATGCGACGGATAGTCGTATAAAAGCCACATAAAATTCACACCACTCGGTGTGTAACCCAATAAGGAAATGGTTCCAGTTTCCTCGTCAATCGCAGCGCCGGTGATCAGGCCTTCCGAATCAAAAGTTTCCCGCAACTGCGCTACGTGCGTACCAGGCGTGGCTGGCAAGGTGTAGTGACGTGTTTTTTCGTCTACCCAGTTTTTAGTGAAAAGATGAAGCGAATCCTGATAAAAAAAGAAGGCTTCGCAGTCATAATCATTATCATTAAATCGTTCTGTAAAATCAGTTTGGTCGCTGTAAGAAAAATTAATAATCTGTGCACTAACAATCAAATTACCCAAATTACTACGATCAATTTGTCCGATCCGTAAGTCCATCCGATTTCCGAGATTATTACCAAAATCCCCCACAAAAAGATGGGTATCGTTTTGTGCCAAATCTTCCCAAT
The DNA here is from genome assembly GCA_938008185.1 of uncultured Saprospiraceae bacterium. Classification (GTDB taxonomy): domain Bacteria; phylum Bacteroidota; class Bacteroidia; order Chitinophagales; family Saprospiraceae; genus JALZUU01. The sequence continues at coordinate 9,550 of CALLLR010000045.1, read as the reverse complement.
CTTCGTTTTCCAGCGCCCCGACCAAAACGGTTTGCAGTACCTCGCCAGTCAACGTATCAATCCGGTAAATTTCGTTTGGATTACCACCATCGTTAAGTGTCCAAAGCGCTCCATCGAGGTACGCTGCGCCCGAAGCTTCCTCTAACATATCCGGTAATACAGCTCGCTGTTCCATCTGGTATTGAGTAGCTCCATAAATGCAGGAACCATTATTTTCCACCGCTGCGGGATCAAAATTAATGGCTTGTGGATCCGTACAACCGTCCTGTCCCCGTAAGGAGAAGGTAGCCACAAAACACAGTATAAAACATAAAAATAAGTGACGGTACATCTTGTTTGTTTTTTTTGCTTCTTGCTTCTTGCCTTTCTTAATCGCGTCATCAATTTATTGTAAGCTGAGACAGGGTCGAGCGAAGCAAGGAGCCAGAGGCAAACGGCAAATAGCATATTATTCAATCTCAAAAAATAGATCTTTATCTAAACTTGCCGGCCAGACAGACAGCATTCAACTCCTGATTCGCATATTTAATTAAAAATTACTACGGGCCGATAAGCCGGATTTTGTCAATACTGGCCGAAGCCAGAAAAGCTCTGTCATTTATCTGGGATACTGCTCACGCAGCATCTCTAGCTGCCTACCCCTCCCGACTTGCCGAAGCAAACCAAGCGCGTAACTTTGCTGACCCTTTGCCTACAAGCGACAAAACATCAATCGAGATGTATGTGGCATTTCAACCCACAAGGTTTATCCACCGGAGCGGTTACCCGTTCCGACCGTGCGCTCTTACCGCACATTTTCACCCTTACCAAACCGAAGTCTAGCGGTTATTTTCTGCGACACTTGCTGTATATGATGGATTCGAAAATCAACCATATCCCATCCGTTAGATGGTGTGGTACGCTACGTTGTCCGGACTTTCCTCATTTTCGACCGAAGTCGAAACCGCGACAGAGTGGCCCGTAGTAAATATAAAAGTACGTTATTCTACTAAATTCACGTTAAGAAACCCGGATTTTGTTGTTTTCACAGATAAATACACTTATATTTATTTTTTTTACTATAAGATCAGATTTGGATTAAATTTTGTGGGAAAAGTGCTAAGAATTCCTACTAAATTAGCTATTACAATGACCAGAAGTCAACTTACGTCACTTTCCTTGGCTTTTCTATTCTTTTTCCTTGCTGCAGGCTACGATTATTATACAGATCGTCAGACTAGCTTAGCTCGTTACAAAAATGTTATAGAGGATTATCTGCACCAGCAAGAAACGCGGGTAGAAAATATCATGGAAGACCGAGATTTTATCTACCGGATTACGGGAGCAGATAGTGAGAGTCTTGCCAAACGATCAGCAGATTTGGAAAGATTACAACAATTAGCAGGAGAAGATTTTACGATTTATATCACAAAAAACGATACGATTATTTTTTGGAATAATAATCTGTCCACCTTACCGGCCAAGGCGTATGGCTACGACAACGGAGAACGCACCAGTCAATTTATTTCCCATACCAATGGTTATTATGAACTGACCAGTCAAACCAGTATTGACGAAAAATTAGGTCAGTACAATATCCATGCGATGATTCCTATTCGTTATAATTATCAACTGATCAGTAACTATATCAAGGATCAATTTGTGGCGGATGATCAGATTCCAAGTATGGTGGAACTATCAAATAGTTTTACGGACTATGAAATCAATACCAAAAACGGGAAACGGCTTGTCTATCTTGATGCGCCCGATAATCTGGTGGATGTACGTTACCAGCGCTGGCTTTGTCTCTTAATTTTTTCGGGGCTTTTCATGCTGGGCATATTTATACACCTTACGACCCTCAGAATAATAAGGAAATACCAGCCCTGGATGGGAGCAGCCTTTATGATAGGCACGGTCCTGACTTTACGATTTATCAGTATTGTTAGCAACTTTACAGATCGTTTTTCGGCGCTTCCTTTTTTCCAAAAGATATTTGACTCTCTTTGGACCAATTCGCTGGGAGATATGTTTATCGATGTCAGTTTGTTATTATGGTTAATGGTGTTTTTTCACCAGGCCTACCCGATGCAACGTAATAAATCGATGAGTAAAAATAAGCAGTTCGTTCTAACCACGATGAGCTATTTTTCTATCGTTCTGAGTTTTTTATCGCTGACGGCGGTATTTAAGATGATCGTATTTGATTCCAGCCTGAATTATGATTTTAACAATGTTTTCAATTTAGATTCAAAAAGTATTGGCGCTATCGTTGCGGTAGTGATTCTACTGACGGCGCTCTTTGTATTTTCTCACCGAATGATTTTGATTGTCAAAAAAATGGAAATTCCATTTAAGCGTAGGTTGATCGCCCTTGGTATTGCTAATTTAATGGCTTTTCCTATTTTTTTCGCATTTGATTTTTTAATTAACTGGGGCATTCTGTTTGCGATTTCTTTTATCCTTATTATATTTTTTGATCTTTTTGTAGAACGGCCCCATGTAGATCTCTTGTACTTTATTTTCCTATTGGGTATTCTGGCGTTTTTTCCTTCTGTGCTATTGTTTATGTACAATTCGTACTTAGACAATACCGTTCGTTCTGACTACGCTCGTGAGCTCTCGGTGCTTCGGGATTCCTACGCTGAAAATTCCATTAAAAATTTGGTGGATTTTGTAAAAAATGACAAAGTAATTGCCGCACAAATTGACTCGATTGTATTTCCTTTCACAAAGGAATCAGAAAAAATTGAAGATCAATTAGACGTTTTTCTAACTTCAGACAATTACCTTTTTTATAACTACAGATACAAACTAAATATTTTTGATAAATACAAGTCTCCTACTTTAAAGGAAGCGCAAGGTAATTATGACGTATTTCAAAATAAATTAAAAAATGCTACCCGCGTAAAAACGGATCATTCAGATTTATATTTTCATGAAAATGCAGAGGAACAAAACTGGTCCTACCTGCTGGAAATCCCCATTTCGGGAGATTTTAATAATCTCCAGGAAAATACCATAGTCCTCGAATTTATCCGCTCCCGTCGAGAACAATCTAAGGTCTACACAGAATTACTCATTGACCAACCCTACAAAAAATTACAAAGACTCAACAAATATGATTTTGCGGTTTACCACAATAGAAAACAATTAGACTCCAAAGGTAATATTTACGGCTCCGTCCTCACACTCGATAATCTTCCCGGACCAGATAAATATATGGAACAAACTATCGGTAACCGAACCGAAATAATTTACCAGTCTGCCGACGAAAAAACAGTAGTTATTATTGGCCGAGACCGAGAAACCATTATCAAAATGATTTCGCTGTTTTCGTACATGTTAACCCTCATGATCGGCATTGTCTTTATTGCCATGGGAATGAATACAGTTTTTAAATTCGTACCTAACACGTTCAATTTCTATTTGCTGCGAAGTCCTTCTTTAAAAAACAAAATTCAGCTGGCAGTCGTAGTACTGACCGTTTTTTCTTTTTTATTTATTGGTTTTACGACCACCTGGTTTTTCAAGAACTCTTCGGAAGAATACCACGAAAAAAGACTAGAAAGAAAAGCCAGTTCGGTACTTACCGACGCTCAGCGAGAAATAGAAAGGATGAGTATGCTCAGAGGAGATTTAGAGATAACCGATATAAAATCTATTTTAAAACCTGTTTCCGAAACACATCGGATTGATATTAATCTCTACGATCTAAAGGGTGAATTAATTGGTTCTTCCGAAGAAGATTTATACCGTAAAGAAGTCATCTCCCGGCAGATGGGTTCGGTGGCTTTTCAGGCTTTGTCACAACATAGACGTTCACACTATACGCAAGATGGTGAACATATCGGCAGTCTAAAATACAAGGCAGCTTACGTTTCTTTGCTCGGACCCAATGAAAAACCGGTGGCCTACATGGGACTACCCTATTATTCCAAACAAAGTAAGATGAGCAACGACGTAACACTCTTCCTCAGTACGTTGATCAATGTTTATGTATTCCTGTTATTTATTGCGGGAGGTATTGCTATGTGGACCGCCCGTTCCATTACCAAACATATTACCAAAATTGGAGAAAAACTAAAAGAAACCAAACTCGGAAAAAACAATACACCACTGGAATGGGAAAGTGATGACGAGATTGGTGCCCTGATAAAAGAGTACAATAAGATGATCCGTCAGCTTGATTCCTCCGTCCAAAAACTGGCACAGTCCGAACGGGAAGGAGCGTGGCGTGAGATGGCCAAACAAGTCGCGCACGAAATCAAAAATCCACTGACGCCCATGAAATTGAGCATCCAGTATCTACAGCATGCTTTCCAGTCACGCCCGGACAACATTGAACCCTTACTAAAAAGAGTGGCTGCTACTTTGATTGAACAAATTGATAATTTGTCCCATATCGCCACGGAGTTTTCAAATTTTGCCAAAATGCCACAGGCAGAAAATCAGCAAATCATTTTGAACAACCACGTGAAGAGTGTCTATAATCTTTTCCGAAGTGAAAATGTCGATTTGAGACTCAGCGTACCCAAAGAAACTTTTGTGGTTTTTGCGGATAAAAACCATCTGGTCAGGGTATTTAATAATTTGATTAAAAACGCCATTCAGGCCATTCCGGAAGAACGCAATGGCGTCATTACCGTTTCGCTCTACAAGCAAGACGATGAAGTAGCCATCGTATGTGTTCATGACAATGGGTCCGGTATTTCGGATGACAAAAAGGATAAGGTATTTGTTCCTAACTTTACCACCAAAAATTCTGGAACCGGTCTTGGACTTGCTATCTCCAAGAATATCATCGAATCTGTTAACGGTAGAATCTGGTTTGAAACAGAAGTAGGCGTAGGCACCAAATTTTTCGTAGAACTTCCCATCGTAGAAATAAAAGAACCGGAATACGCAGACTAAATTTAAACAAGTTTTCTATCTTCGTGGTTACTACTACCAACAATGGAAAACTCAAAAATTTGTATTATCGGAGCCGGAATTGGCGGATTGTCCGCAGCTATTCGTCTTGCGGCTGAGGGCCACCCCGTAGATGTGTACGAAGCCAACGACTATCCCGGTGGAAAACTAACCGAAATTCAGATAGAGGATTACCGATTTGACGCGGGCCCTTCTCTATTTACCATGCCTTCCTACATTGAAGATTTATTTTCTCTGGCAGGGAAAAACATGAAAGATTATTTTGCGTACGATCGACTCGATATTATTTGTCATTATTTTTGGGAAGACGGAACCCGTCTGAAAGCATACTCAGACGCCGAAGATTTTGCCACGGAAGTAGAAAAAGTATTGGGTGTTCCCGCCGTCGAAATTACAAATATTCTGGCAGCTAGTGCCCAAAAATACCATCTCACCGGAACTACTTTTTTAGAAAAATCATTACACAAACCAGGTACTTGGTTTAGCGCAGAAGTGGCCCGCTCGCTCACCCAAATACCCATGCTCACCGGTGCCGTTTTTAAGTCCATGCATCAGGATAACGAAAGACGACTAAGTCACCCAAAATTAATACAACTCTTTGATCGTTTTGCGACTTACAACGGTTCCAATCCGTACAAAGCGCCGGGCATGTTAAATATCATTCCTCATTTTGAGCACAATATCGGAGCCTTTTTTCCTAGAGATGGAATGCACCAGATCACACGAGCCTTGTACCAACTGGCAGTGGATTTGGGGGTTAAATTTCATTTCAACCAAGCAGTAGATAAAATTGAAGTTGTGGAAAAGAAAGCTGTTGGGATTCGAATAAAGGATCTTACTATCGGTTACGGTAGGGTCATTAGCAATATGGATGTTTTTCCTACTTATAAAAAACTACTGGCCGATCAATCACAACCACACCGCACTTTATCGCAGCCCCGGTCTACTTCCGCGTTGATTTTTTATTGGGGAATAAAAAAGGAGTTCAAGGAATTGGGACTTCATAATATCTTATTTAGTAAAAATTATCAGAAAGAATTTGCTACGTTGGAAGCAAATCAAATTGATGAAGACCCAACTGTTTATATTAATATTTCAAAAAAACGGGTAAAGGCAGATGCACCAGAAGGATGCGAAAACTGGTTTACAATGATCAATGTTCCTGCTAATAAAGGGCAGGATTGGGAATCCCTGATTGTACAGGCCCGTGAGCATATTATTGAAAAAATAAGTCGGACGCTCCACGTAAACTTAAAGGACTTGATCGTCTGCGAGTCTATTCTTGATCCCAGAAGTATCGAAAGTAAAACGGCTTCATATCAAGGGGCATTATACGGTACCAACTCCAATAACGTTTTTGCCGCATTTTTACGACATCCTAATTTTACCAATAAAATAAAGCATCTATATTTTTGTGGTGGAAGCGTTCATCCCGGTGGCGGAATCCCGCTTTGTCTTTTATCCGCAAGAATAGTCAGTGAATTAATTCAGGAATCTTGAAATCAAAAAATACCCTGGCCAGTTTTATTCTGGTTGTTGTTTACACTGTTGGGATCATCGGCATCAAAGGAAATTTTGACGAGCAGTTTGTACTGCTGACGCCCGTCAACCTCCTGCTTTCGCTCGGGTTGGTCTTTTGGACGCATCCTACGAAATATTCGCCCCTTTGGAAACTAGCCGTGCTTTGTTTTGTAACGGGTGTACTGATCGAAATAGCAGGCGTACAGACCGGGTTGATTTTCGGTGATTATCAATATGGAGAAGTGTTGGGCCCTAAAATATGGGGTACGCCCTTGATGATTGGCGTCAATTGGACCATGTTGGTATACTGTGCTGGATCTACTGTCAATCAGCTTGCCTCCAACCTAAATATCTGGATAAAAGCGGCTATAGGGGCAATGTTGATGACCCTTTTAGATGTTTTAATAGAGCCCGTAGCGATGGAACTTAACTTTTGGAACTGGGAAAATGATATCATTCCTTTGCAGAATTATTTTGCCTGGTTTTTTGTAGCTTTACCTTTGTTAGCTGCCTATTTTAAGTTGCTGGGAAAAACGACCAACAAAGTCGCCATCCTGTTGTTTATATTACAGTTTATATTTTTTGGAATTTTACAATTATGACTGCCTTACTTTATTTTTTTATCGTTTTAATTACCGTAGCCGGAATGGAGTTTGTGGCCTGGTTTGCCCATAAATATATCATGCATGGCATACTTTGGAGCTGGCACGAAGACCATCATAATCCACACGATAACGAAGGTTTTTTTGAAAAGAATGATTTGTTCTTTTTGGTTTTTGCCATTCCCAGTGCGATTTCTTATATCATTGGTTCGCTGCCGGAATACCGTTGGCTATTTTTTGTGGGTGTAGGAATTTCGATTTATGGTTTAATTTATTTTTTGATTCACGATGTTTATATCCATCAGCGATTTAAATGGTTTCGACAGTTAGATAATAAATACTCCCGCGCCATTCTGCGAGCACACGGATCTCATCATGCTCAGCAAACAAAAGAGAACTGCGAATCGTTTGGCCTTTTAGTAGTTGATAAAAAATATTTTGGTAAACGTAAAAATAGAAAGCAACCCACTTAGAAGTATTATCCGTCTTCCCAATCAATTAATGAATCGCCCTTTACATCCACTTTTTTCACTTTACTAATTGCCCAATGGACTCAGAAGAATTGACAGAATTAAGAGCAGCCATTGCGGGCGCTCCAAATAATATACCGCTACAAAAATTATTTGGGCAAGCGCTTCTTCGTCACCAAAAATATGAAGAAGCCGAAGCTACTTTTAAAAATATCCTACGCGCTTCCCCCGATGACGCTTCGGTAAAATTAGGTTTGGCCACCGCATTTTGTGGGCTGTCTAAAACTTCTACCGGCTTGGTTCTCGTAGAAGAAATGATGAAAGCGCCAAAGCCACCAGTACGTGCCTGGCTGGTCTACGCAAAATTATTATTACAAAGTGGTAATGGTTCGGAAGCAAGAGATGCTTACGAAAAAGCGATTCTACTAGATCCAACCATCAAGGACGCCTTTCTGGAGTCAGAAATAAATCTACTAAATCAAAAAAAACAGGAACCACAAAAAATCAAACTTGGAGGAGCGGAAAATTCCGAAACGGAAGAGGAGACGACCATTGACATTGCAAAGCCCATCACTGATTTTTCGCAAGTAGGTGGAATGGAAAAGGTAAAAGAGGAAATTAAGATGAAAATCATCCATCCGCTCGCCCACCCCGAAATTTATAAAGCGTACGGAAAAAAAATCGGCGGTGGAATTTTGCTCTACGGCCCTCCAGGTTGTGGAAAAACCCATCTGGCGCGTGCGACGGCGGGCGAAGTACAATCCAATTTTATTCCCGTTGGGATCAGTGATATTCTGGATCTATATCTGGGACAAAGCGAACGAAATTTACATTCTATTTTTGAAAAAGCACGCCGATTAAAACCCTGCGTTTTATTTTTTGACGAAGCGGATGCGCTCGGTGCTAATCGTACCGATATGCGACAGAGTGCGGGACGGCATTTAATCAATCAATTTTTATCAGAACTGGATGGGATCGAATATGATAACGAAGGCGTTTTAATTCTCGCTGCGACTAATACACCGTGGCATTTGGATCCCGCCTTTCGACGGCCGGGTAGATTTGACCGGATCATTTTTGTTCCACCACCGGACGAAGCAGCACGTGCCGCTATTCTAGAAATACATCTGGCTAATAAACCTATTCAAAATATCGATTATAATCAGATTGCGAGACAGACCAAAGATTTTTCGGGAGCAGATTTACAGGCGGTCATTGATCGGGCGATCGAACAAAAATTGACTGCGGCGATGCAATCGGGTGTTCCGCAACCAATAACAACCACTGACCTTTTGCAAGCGGCCAAAGTACAAAAACCGACTACCAAAGAATGGTTTAATACCGCTAAAAATTACGCGCTGTTTTCTAACGAAAGTGGTTTATACGACGATATACTCACATACCTAAATCTAAAAAAATGATTGGTTCGCCACATATTCGTCGCGCCCAATTGTTGATCGGGCAGAACCGTTACGGAGAGGCAGAAAAAGAAATCGGTCAGGCCTTACAGCAGTATCCGGAAAACCCGTTTGCGCTGGCCATGTTGTCAGAATGTTACTTGGAAGATAATCGTCGTCCCGAAGCATTAGATCTGGCAAAACAGGCAGTCGCCGCTGCTCCATATGTTGGTTATTTTTATCATCACCTCGCTCGTGCTCAATTTTTCAATCAACAAATTGATGCTTGTCAGGCAACCATTTTGGAAGGTCTGCGAATTAATCCAAATGATGCGGATTTTTTTCTGCTCTCTTCCCAAATAGAATTTTATTTAGAAAACTGGCAGGCGAGTTTAGACGCCGCAGATCAGGGACTGACCATTGATCCGGAAAACATTAATCTGATCAACCAGCGAACACAAGCCCTGGTAAAACTCAACCGAAAATCAGAAGCAGCTAATTCGATTGATTTTGCGCTGAGTCGTTCACCGGAAAATGCCCTTTCTCACGCCAATCGTGGCTGGGTAGCCATCGAGCAGGATGACTACGAAAAAGCAGTTACCCATTTTAAAGAATCCTTGCGTTTGGATCCCACAAACGAATATACCAG
>CALLLR010000044.1 GCA_938008185.1 uncultured Saprospiraceae bacterium | reverse complement strand
CTCTGCGCCGTCGAAGAATGCGTAAGTAGCACCGCCAATGGTTTCTTCGTTGACAAAAGCGAGTGTATTTTCCATTCGAGCATCTATGTCGATCTGATTGGAAGGAACACCCATTGCAGTCAGCATACCTTTAATCTTATTGGCTCTTGCCATTCCGAGAGAAGGCAGTACACTGCTGTTGGTTTCCTGATCGGTATACAAACCAGTGATTTTTATTGACCGCTTTGGATTGGCTTTTAGATAATCAGCTGTTTTTTGAAAAGATGCGGTCACCTCGGTTGCTACTGGATCAATATATTCGTAAGAAGACATTGGAAAGATTAAATTGCCATCTGCGGTAGTACCAAAAGCAGCAGCATCCTGAATATTCAGATTGCGGCCAGCAGCAACGGTACCGAATACATAAGACATACCTCCTACAATTCGCTCGTCATTCATTTCGAGGTTTTCTTTGACCATTGAACCGGTTAATAGTTGTGCCGCTGGAACACCTAATCCAATCAGATAGCCCTTCATAGCATCTCCTCGTGCCAGTCCAAGATTGTCAAAGCTGGTATTGTTTTCCTCCGAGGCCATGTAATGACCATTAAGCGTAACAGACTTGGTTGGATTTTCTTTTAGATACGTAGCCAGGTCGTTAAATTCTGTTTTAACGTTGGTTGATTCGATGATGGGAGCTGCTCCGTTAATACCAAATAGTAAGTTGCCGGCATTTGTCGCTGCAACGGTGGTTGCTCCGTCTTTGATTAATAGACCACTGGTCGCAGCAGCACCGATACCACAGCAGAATGTCTTAGCAATCAAAGCTCCACCTATAACCCAGAAAAGTAGGATGATAAACCAAGTGAGGGGGTGTCGCATAGTTGTATGTTTTGTTTTTAGTTAAAAAAAATATAGATAAGAAAATTCGTTCTGATATTAAGACCCTCTATTGGCGAATTAGTCACAGTACGAATTTGAGATATTCAGGTTAAGGTTTATGTTTGAATCTATCGTAAAAGTAAAAAAAAAAATATAAATTTCAGCATCAGTTTTTTTTTTTACAAATTAGTGGTTTTTTTTAGATATGAAGCGTAATTATTTGGGGATATTTATTAAATTTTCAATATGAAAAAGAGGTATTATTCCATCCATCCATTGCGCTGTAATTTTTTAACCACACTTTAGCTTTCAAATCCTTAACTAACGGATTTAATTGCGTTGTTGATAATATGTGAATAATCACTATGAAATTGTTATCTTTGTTTTATGAAAAATATAACCATTCAGGATGAGTCAATGACCGGAAAGCTGCTCAATGAGTTACTGTTGCAAATTGACGAGGAAACTCTTACCGTTGCTGATTTAATCAAGGTACGCGTATACGCCGAAGTGGACCAATTTAATCAAAGTACACATCCGCATTATTTCGGGCTGGTACAGCCTGCAGCTGCCGAACGAGTACTCAATGGCTATAAAATGAAAAAAGGGACAACGATTGATCCTGAGAAGCAGACCTACGTAGCACTGGATGCTTTTCAAAAAAATGGCTACTTTATCCTCATCAATGATTACCAGGTGGGTGATTTACACGAAGAAATTCTCGTTGATGAACATACCAAAGTCAGTTTTGTCCGTCTCACACCGCTGGTAGGTGGTTAACTGGGGAATATTAAATTTCAGGCCAGTAGGAAACTTGTTTGTTGTGGTAATAAAGTATGCAATATTTTTTATTGATCCTTAATTCTTGGAATGTCTCCTCAGTTAAAAGCCAACCGACAATTAATTACGACCCGTATCAGTAAAATTCAGGATGATCTGAGTTTTTTTTATAACCATCCCGCAGATGAGCAGAAAGGTCGCGCCTGGCAATTAATCTTTGATCACTTTTTTACAAAAAAAACCGGACGACCTACTAAAGGCTGGAATCGGAAAACACAGGAGTTGATGGAGTTGATCAGCGTGCCTATTTACCAAAAATATACCACTGGATTTCTCCGCAAGCTCTATGATCTGGTGTATTTAATTCAACAGACAAAAACCGGAAATGAGCTTTATTTTTTACACGAACAATTTCAGGAACTATTCAAAGGAATTATCTGGGCCGCTCCGTTCGTAAATGATAATCAACTTACTGGGTTGATCGAAAATATAGGATTGATTTGCTTTAAAAAAATCCCTACGCACGGCGCCATTTCAGTAAAACTTGGTAACGCCTGTCTCTATAGCTTAGCCAGTCTACCAGATCGGGGTGGCATCGAGCAACTCCTGCATTTTCGTAATAAAATTATCTACCCCTCCGTACGCCGTAACGTGGAAAAATACCTCCAGCTGATTGCCCAAGAAAATGGAATGACCACGGACGAACTGGAGGAAATGGCGGTGTCAGATTTTAAACTTTCGGCGGATTATAAAATAGTAACCTCATTCGGAACGCACACTGGTGTGATTGCTATTGAAAACGATGGAAAGGTGGTTACTAACTGGTTTGTTGGAAAAGATAAATTGCTGAAAAATGCTCCTAAGTCTGTGGATCCGGTAGCGGTTAAGGATTTTAAAAATGAGGCGAAGAAGCTAAAAAACTACCTCAGTGTGCAGCGTCGAAGAATGGAAGATGTTTTTCTACGCCGCAGACTATGGCGTTACGAGATCTGGGAAAAATATTACCATCTCCATCCGCTCGTTCGCCATCTTAGTCATCGGCTCATCTGGCAATTTACGCAGAATGAAAAAAGCGTAGCGGCTATATTTTGGGAAGAAGAATGGCAAACAGTTGATGGAAAGGTCATTGACTGGATTAATGCCGGGACGATCGTAACGCTCTGGCATCCTTTTCATGCCGCTCCTTCGGATGTATTGAAGTGGCGTACCTGGCTGGAGGAACTCCAGATCCAGCAACCTTTCAAACAAGCTTACCGGGAGATTTATCTTTTAACGGATGCGGAACGGGACACGGGAAGCTATTCGAATCGCTTTGCGGCCCACATTCTGCGGCAACACCAGTTTGCCGCACTCTGTAAAATTCGCAACTGGCAATACAAACTAAAGGGGCAATGGGCCAACGATAGTATTCCTACCATTGCAATTCCCGCCTGGGATATGACCGCCGAGTTTTGGGTGGAAATTGACTGGGAGGGAGAGGCGACGGAAAAAGGAGCTTTTCAGCTGGTTTTTACCGATCAGGTACGGTTTTATAAAGACGACGAACAACTGGAAATGGATGAGGTTCCAGCCATTGTTTTCTCGGAAATTATGCGGGATGTGGATCTCTTTGTAGGCGTTACCAGTATCGGAAATGATCCGGGCTGGCAAGATAATAACACCGAGCATAATGACTACTGGCGAAACTACTCCTTTAGTGAATTGTCTGCTTCTGCCAAAGTCCGGAAAACGGCGCTCGAAAAGCTTATTCCCCGCCTGAAAATAGCGTCAAAATGTCATTTCGAAGATCGTTTTTTGGTCGTGAAAGGCAGTCGTCGAACCTATAAAATTCACCTCGGAAGCGGAAATATCCTGATGGAACCCAACGACCAGTATCTTTGTATTGTGCCTAATCGTAAAGACCAAAACTTGGATAAACTATTTCTTCCTTTTGAAGGCGATCAACTCCTTTCCATTATCGTCAGTAAAGCCCTGTTGCTAGCTGCCGATCAACAAATAAAAGATCCGGTCATTCTTGAACAACTTCTGGACTAATTTTTGAGTATCAAGTTAATAGTCCAAATCAGGTCTTACTCTCCTAAGTACATTAGACTTTATTCCAAAATAATTTGTATGCTCCCAAGTGATCTTTTTGTCCAGTTTTTCAGCTTTTTTTCGTCCATAGCTAGGCTATGCACCTGCCTTTGCCGGCAGGCGGGCTCAAAAAAGAGCTTCAATCTGCTCAAAAATATCTACTTGGTTTCTATACAAAACATTTCAGTATAAAGTCTATTGTTCTATTAAAATTAATTTTAAAAAATTATTATCTAACTGAATTTATGAAGTTCTACAAACTCATAATAATTCTATCGCTGTCTTTTACGGTATTTTCTCAATTGAAATCCAGTACGACAGATAGTCTTTTACAGGTACTACAGACCTTGCCGGATGATTCGGTTAAGGTGATAACTCTCATTGAGTTGTCCAGAGAGATGATGGATACGGATATGAATCTTATGTTTTCTTATGGCCAACAAGCAAAACTACTGTCAGAAAAGATTGATTTTCCCTACGGAATTGTTAAAGGAATGAATTCTATGGGTTTCAGTATGCAAATGCAAGGTAAAACAGATGCTTCCTTAGAAATTTTTAAGGCCGCCTGTAAAGTGGCCAAGGATCATGGTCTCTGGAAACTGGAAAGTACTATGATGAATAATATTGGGGTAAATTATTATTCCAGAGGAGATTATACCAAAGCGTATATTTATCATCAAGGTGCCTGCGAAGTTGCCAGATTAAAAAAGGATACCCTTGGTATGGCGATTAATCTCTGTAGTATGGGAGAAGATCTTGCGGCGGATAATCAGCATCTGCGAGCGATAGAGGTGTTAATGGAATCAAAAAAATTAGCAGAGCAGGTAAATCATGATTATCTGATAAGCATGAATATTATTTTAAGCACGAACAGTTTTTTTAAGTTAAAAAACTATGATAAAGCGAATGAATTGTTAGAGGAAGGACTAAGAAGATTAGAAAAAAATGCAGGAGATAATAGCTATTATGTGCGTAGTTCATTTTATAATCTGAAAGCCAAACTTTTAGAAGTTCAAGGTAAAGAAAAATTTGCTCTAAGAGTAGTTAGAACGGCAGAAAAAATTGCGAGAGAAAAAGGATTTTCAGATCTTATCGTTAAAAGTTTGACTACTTCTGCGGCGATCCATCTGAAAGAAAATAAATTTTCTCAGGCGATAGATGCCGCAAATGAGGCCCTCCAATTATCAATCAAAAGCGAAGCGCTCAATGATCAGAAAAAGAATTATCAGTTATTAACAACTGCTTATGAGGGAATTAAAGATTACAAGACTGCTTTTTTGATGAAAACGGAGTATCATAACATCAGCGATAGTTTGACAAAGCTAACGCTGGAACGGAATATTCGCGATCTGGACTACCAACATCAACTCACTCAAAAGGAGGCAGAAAATCAGGTATTGAAAGCAGAACGTGCGCAAAGCCAGGCACTGATACGGCAACATACCTATGGTGGGGTAGCGGTACTTTCACTGTTTGGTTTGATGACTCTGATTGCCATTACTCTTTACCGAGGTAAGCGACGCAGAGAAAAAAATAACCAGATGTTGGAGGAACGGGTAAAGTCGAGAACGATAGAACTAGAGCAGGTAAACAAGCGGCTGAAGGTAAGTAACGAAGAATTGGAAAGATTTGCTTACATCACCTCTCACGATCTAAAAGAACCCCTGCGTAATATTAATGGATTCGTAAAATTATTACAACGGGAACGAGGAAAATCTACAAGATCGGAAACGGAAGATGAATACTTTGGTTTTATTCTGCGGAATGTTAGTCAAATGCAACAATTGATTAATGATGTGTTGTCATTTTCTAAAATTTCTTCTCAAAAAATAGAGGTATCTCAAGTCTCCGTAGCGGAACTCATAGAAGAGACAAAAATCGGTTTAGCTGGCTTAATACAAGAAAAAGGCGCAATCATAGAGGTAGGGGAGGTTCCGCTTATCTGTACGAATAAATCACAATTAAGAATTCTACTCAAAAACCTGATTGAAAACGGTATAAAATATAATGATAAGCTGAATCCAGTGATCACTATTAAGTATCAATTTATTAAAAATAAACATCGCCTCCTCATCTCGGATAATGGGATTGGAATTGAAGCTTGTTATCACGATCAGGTTTTTGGCATGTTTAAACGATTGCACAATCGAAAAGAATACCAGGGTTCTGGCTTGGGACTCGCTATTTGTAAAAAAATAATTAATCGACTTGGGGGAGATATCATATTAACAAGTGACCTTGGGGAAGGGAGTCAATTTGCGATTACTTTGCCTGTAATTACCAGGGAAACGCAACCTCAATCTGTCATGGTAAATAAAGAATTACACCTGTTATAAAATGCATCCCGACTTAAACCATCCTGTACTTGGAGTTGGTATACATTTTGACTATTAATAATAAGCCGATTAGATGATGAAATATTTAAGATAGTTTTATTTTTTGATCGTAACCAAAGGTAAAATTATGCGTAATACATATATTATATAATAAAATGTATACTCACTTTTGGGTGAGTGTTTGTTCATAGTTTTTGTTTTTTGTTTTGTCTCCCGGCATTTGCCGGGAGAATTTTTTTCCTTTCTTTTTTCCTTTCTTTCTTTACCAAAAAAAATAACCCATCCGTGTGGTAACGAATGGATTATGGGTATTGAAGCTGTTTAAAAATGAAGTACAATAGTTGCGGCTAAGTCATTAAATGCCAATACTTCACAAATTTATCATTAATTATTTTTAAAATTCTGCCACACCCTTTATTAGAAACAGACAGTCTCTTGTTTCTGGACTTCCATCCCAATTAAAGTATGATCGGGTATAATAGCATCGCGGTGAATAATCACGATACCATTACTGATGGTAAAATGTTTGTGTCGGGTATCTGGTAAATCTTGTGTGCCAATAATTTTTACGTGATTACCAATTCTGGCATTTTTGTCAATAATGGCATTTTCAATGCGAGTATGTTCACCGATACCAATTTGAGGCAGTTCTGGTGTTCCATTTTCATCCCAAAAATCATTTCCTAAAATGACCGTTCGATGAATTACTGCGGAATTTCCGATTCGGGCAAGATTTCCTACCACTGAGGTACTCAGTCTTTTTGCCGCTATTTTACCTCCTTCTCCAAATAGTACATCTTGTATTTGAGTACCCTGTATCTGACTCGGTGGATGCATCGTTGGAAACGTAAATACTTTCCTATTCAAACCAAATTTGTAACCAGACTTTCCGGTAGCTAATTCCATATTGGTATCAAAATAAGAACGAATGGTTCCAATATCTTCCCAGTATTTATCGAATAGGAAGGAATAGACCTGGTAATTATTTTTAATGGCGTGTGGAATAATTTCCTTTCCAAAATCCAGCGCGTCTGGTAGGTCCGAAAATAATTGGTGAATCGCATCTTTACGGAAAAAGTAAATGCCCATTGACGCAAGATAGTTTTTACCTTGCAGGATTTGTGGCATATCTAAATCCGACTTCCATTTTTCAACTACTGCTGCTGCCGGTTTTTCAATAAAAGATAAAATACGCTGCTGGCTACTCGTCTTCATAATCCCGAATCTGGTAGCTTCCTTAGCAGTCACTGGTTTGGTGGCAATGGTAATCTCCGCATTATTGTTGATGTGCTCGGATAGCACGTCTTGTAAATCCATTTCGTAAAGCTGATCTCCAGAAAGGACGAGCAGATGATCATAATCCAACTGGTCGATGTAGCTCAGCGATTGTCTTACGGCATCCGCAGTTCCGCGATACCAGTTCATGTCATTTTGCCTTTGTTCAGCTGCCAGGATTTCTACGTGGCGTTGACTGAAAGCGTCAAAGTTGTAAGTGTTTTTCAGATGTTGATTCAGGGAAGCTGCGTTGTATTGGGTCAAGACGAAGATTTGGTTGATATTCGAATGCAAACAGTTTGCAATTGGAATATCAATTAACTTGTATTTGCCGCCGATGGGAACAGCAGGTTTGGATCGATGTTGTGTGAGTGGATAAAGTCTACTTCCAACACCACCTCCGAGGATGAGGCAGATAATTTTATTGGACATAATTGTGATTTGATCCTAAATCATCGAAGTTGACTACCTTTGTGGAACAACGAATAATTTAGGTTGGTTAGCGTGAAATATACATTAAGTATAATATGTATACTATAAATTGCAATACGATAAGAAATGAAAAAAGATACAAATACAACTAATCTGATTCAAAACCTGCGCGAAGACTATCGAGCCAGTACCCTGGAGATGGGAGATACTAAAAATGACCCGTTGGAGCAGTTTAGAATTTGGTTTAACGAAGCACTCAAGGCGGAAGTTCCAGAACCGAATGCGATGACACTGGCCACCGCTACACCGGATGGGATTCCTTCGGCCCGTATTGTATTATTAAAGAAATACGATCTGGAAGGATTTGTTTTTTATACTAATTACAGTAGTCGTAAAGGCCAGCAACTTTTGCTCAACCCGAAAGCAGCACTGGTGTTTTGCTGGCTGGATTTACAGCGACAGATCAGAATAGAAGGTGAGGTAGAACTATTGTCTAAAATAGAATCACAGACTTATTTTCAGAGTCGCCCTAAATCCAGTCAGATCGGCGCCTGGGTAAGCAATCAAAGCCAAATTACAAAAGGGGATCGTTCTGAGCTTGAGGCCAGAGAAATTGAATTAAAGGAGCGCTTTAAAGAT
The DNA here is from genome assembly GCA_938008185.1 of uncultured Saprospiraceae bacterium. Classification (GTDB taxonomy): domain Bacteria; phylum Bacteroidota; class Bacteroidia; order Chitinophagales; family Saprospiraceae; genus JALZUU01. The sequence goes on along the minus strand of CALLLR010000044.1, from coordinate 983 downwards.
GTAGAACAACTACCGCTTCCAGAAAATTGGGGAGGTTTTCGGATTATTCCCAAAAATTATGAATTCTGGCAGGGGCGTACGAGTCGTTTGCACGATCGGATTTTTTATAAAAAAGTTGGAACGGAGTGGGGGAAGGTGAGGTTGGAGCCTTGACTCTTCTGATGTGTTTGGCTTTCGGTGGGCGGACGATGGGCGGACAGTTGGCTTTCTTCTTTTGTGTTCTAAGGTTGACGAGAAAATTGAGTTTGCCATTGAAATTTTATTTTAATACAAAAAAAGCGCCCGTTTCTAAGAAACAGACGCTTTTAAAAAGTGGTCAATTGGGGTTAACTTTATATTTTTGCTGAGTATTTAAATCAAATTACTGGATTCTTACCATTCACTTCTCCGGTTTCTACCTCTACCGTTTTCGCCTCGTGCTCGTTCAATAAATGTGGGGCAGATTTTCCGTTGACCGTTGGCACTTGTTTGCCAAGATATTGAGGTAAATCCATTCCCGCCATGTTAAATAAGTCGCTCAGTGGTGGTACGGATTTATACAATCCGGAGACGAACTTGGAAGTGGAGTTCCCTTCTCCTTCGTTGCCGTTGCCACCATCCCAGACGGTCACTTTATCAATTTTGATATTCTTAATCGCTTCTACTTGCGTAGCAACGAGGGTCTCCAGTTTATCCGCAATCAACATCAGGATCGCATCTCTGCTGTTTCCGCCCGAAGCTTTTACCAGCTGATCAAAACCTTGTGCTTGCTTGCTCATCACTTCGTACAAACCTTTTGCTTCGGCTTGCTTTTGTAACAATACGGCATCTGCCTCTCCTTTGGCAAGTAACCTAATCCGCTCAGCTTCGGCGCCCGCTTCGATTTCTAGTTTACGTTTTGCAATTTCAGCCTCAACGATTTCGTCTGCTTCCCGGGTCGCACGCTCTCTATCGGCACGCGCCATTTCCGCTTCCTTTTCTGCCACGTAAGCATCCTCCAAAGA
>CALLLR010000043.1 GCA_938008185.1 uncultured Saprospiraceae bacterium | reverse complement strand
GACACCCGCTTCTAATCCTTGCGTAAACCGAAAGAGTGCGCCTTGAATTTGACCATTTATGGTTTCTGGAAAAACTCTTTTGATTCCACCGTGGGTTACTTCTCCGTGGATCAATTGATCTTGATAAGGCCCTACGTTAATCTTCATCGGGGTAGAAGGCGAGTTACCAATTTCATCTTGTGGCATCCAAACGACCGGTGGTGTTTCTTTTAGATTAGCGGTACCCGCAAAATCAACGGAACGCGATCCGTACCAGTTGCCTTCTTGAATATGCAAAATCTTGCAGGATGGCAACCAGTCTCCCTGATTATCAGCGACAAAAATTTCATCGTTTGGACCTAGCCCAATTCCGTTAGGTGTCCGTAATCCGCTGGCAATAAACTCGACTGATCCATTTGCTTTGCTGATTTTTACGACCTTCCCTCGATCTTGAATCTGAGGTTGCGTACTGGCCCCACCGGGATTGATGGCGGTAGCGAGGGTCGCATAAAAATAGCCATCTTTATAAATAAGTCCAAAGGCAAACTCGTGGAAGTTGGCAGAGACTTTCCAGTTTTTAGAAACGGTTTGATATTCATCAATAATATCGTCGCCGTTGTTGTCAATGAGTTTGGTAAGTTCTTGTTTTTGTAAAACATAAATTTCATTATTGACCACTTTTAGTCCGAGTGGCTCGGCCAGTCCAGCGGCAATTTGTTTTACTTTAATATCATTATGATTTTCGGCATTTAAATTATCTAATAAAAAAATACCTCCAGAAGGTTCCCAAACAGAAATTACCAGTCGGCCATCCGCCAGAAAATCCATGCCACCCACTTTTGGCTGAAAATCGTCGGGTCGGGCTTGCGCAATCGTAAAAGCGGGATGAACTGAATTGAGTGGTAATTGATCTCCGGGCACCTGAATGGTGGCGGCAATTGCTAAGTTTTTAGTCATTTCTTTCGGGCGATCTTTGGCCAGGTGACCAAACATTTCGCGGGGCACATCCACGAAACCAGGTTCGCCCAACGGTTTGTATTGGAAGACCAGACTCTTCCCACCGTATCCCTGAAAATAGTCGATCCGGATTGGATGTATGCCTGCTTTAAGTGCTATTTTTCCATCCTTGATATCCGCGCCGTGTGGTCCGTCGTGATTGATGACCATCTTATCGTTAATAAATAGCATCGAACCATCATCACTGATTAACCTGAAATTGTAAATACCTTCTTCCTTAATCGTCAGGTAGCCCTGTAAAAAAATAGCCGCGTTATCGGCCAAACTCACCATATTGGTTTGGGGGATAACCACGTCCGGAATAATACCTGCGGAAGTGAGGGTGCCGCCAGATCGCGTATCCGCCAATTTGCTGAGGTCTTTTTTATAACTATACATTTTGGTGATCAATCCGGGGAACAAATCTTCTTCCTTAATATCCTTGTTTCCGTATACGTAGTCCTGTGCTTCGGGAGTGGCCGCGCTACCATCCGCTCCTTTATCATTTTTATCCATCGCCAGAATATAAGCGACCATCGTATTCAAATCTTCGTCCGGAACTTTCGGATGCGCGCTCATCACTTGTGGTCCCCAGACACCGCTACCGCCCACTTTAATCTTGTTGGCGAGCATGGCAATATTTTCGTCGGTCGTCGTATACTTTTCGGCGATCGCTTTGTAAGAAGGACCGATGGTTTTTCGGTTGGCGTTGTGGCAACTCCGGCAATCGCTGCGCGCAATCAGCTTGGCACCGCTAGGGGATTCGGCACTTTCCACTTCCGGTTTGTTTGGATTTTCGACGAGTGGTTCTTTGATAAAGGGCGTGGTAAGTGTGGTCGTGGCATTATTGTTTAGCATTAATTTTCCGGTAACGGCGACGCCGGAATATTTCCCGAGTTTCACTTCTTCATTCTCCAGTAAATTGAGCGTTCCATCTGCTTTAATTTGTTCTTTTACCGCGACGGAATTGACATTTATTTTTAAACCCACCTGCATACCTTCCGGCACATTTTCGGTGGTAAATATTCTTTGTAAACCCGGAAGTCCAGTTTCCGAAGGATGATAGACGGGCCGTTCGGTGACCTGAATAGATTTACCGTCGCCATAGTTGAATTGATACAGTAATTCTCCCTGCCCGTCTACGATCCGGTGACCACGATATTGCACGTCGGGAATAATTTCTTTACCATTTTTTACCAAATACCAGGGTTCCTTAAATTCATTTATAAAATAAGCATCACCAACTGAGGTAGGCTGTGGACCGTGCGCGGTGGTATAAACCGCCCCGTCAAAATCCACGTATCCTTTCCACGCTTTATAGATGGCCGCCGTTTCGGTATTATAAGAAACCAGGAAGTCCAGAGCGAGCGAGAGCGTAATCATCCGAGGCTGCAAATCCATCACGGACCGAAAAATCCAGGGTTGGTTGGAGTCGGTGAAGGAGGTGGAAGAGCCGTTGGTGGCTCCTTTGGTAGCAGGATCGCTCTGGCAGGCAAGGAGCGTGAGGAGGATAAAGACAAAGAGGTACTTGAGTCTCATAGTTTGGTCTGTTTTGGTCGTTAGCGTAAAATTTTCACTAAGCTAATAAAACTTTGGAGGTTGACCTAAGATTTGGCTGGGAAAGTGGTGTAGTTTGCCTAAAACGTTCCTTCGGTTTACTAAAGCTACTCACCAATTGAAGAGGGCTTTGGTAAACCTAAAACCGAGCCGCTAGTTTATAAATTATGAGGTAGTTACAAAAAATTAGGTGTTGCTTTTATTTTAGTAAGGGAGTTGGTACAAGATTTCGTATCTACACGTGACGTGTAAACGAACGAGATATTGAGTAGATGAGCAAAGATAAGAACTAGCACAACGGGTAAGTTTTTACTATTGGTGTAGGATAATCCGCTAGATTGTTTCCATCGATCGTTTTCGTCAATCATCTTTGGTTTTTTCATGAAAGTCTTGTTGTTGTTCTTTATAGTAAAAAATATTTATTACTTGAATTTCAAAAAATATTGTTATATTTGATTTCTTTAATCTGAATTATCATGTTTTAACCTTTAAATATTGAAAATATGAATTACACACACACACATTATTAGTTTTATGTTTACTAATCTGTTCATTTAGTCTATTCGGACAAGACGTTTTAAATACGGCGATACCGCTTTCTACCGCAAATCTGGATGCTACCCAAAATAATAAATATCAAAAAGTTGCCAGCCAAAGCACGGTTGAGTCTGTGACTGTGATGGAATTTGGAAATTTTGAATCTGCCCAAGAAAGCGGAAAGGTAAAATTTCATATTCCCGACACAGATTTTACAGGAACCTTTAAAGCTAGTTATATTAAATCTACTGACAATGGCGATTTTTACTGGTATGGCCCTATGGAGGAAGACTGCGAGCAAGACGATCCTGAATGTGGAGAAATTGATGAAGGACTACTTAGTTTAATTCGAAGAAATGGCGAAATTACAGGGACTTTAAGATTTAATGACGATCAGTACGAAATTCATGATCTTGGAGGAGGAAAAAATATCTTAGCCAAAAAGAATTTTGAAAATAAGAATCTAAGATGTGGAAATATTAATGAAAGCTCAAGCATTGAATTGGAGCAGCATAATGATCCTAATTCTAATATATCTGCAAGTACACGAAACTTTAATAATTGTCCGGTAAGAGTACTAGCCTTATTTACTCCCAATGCTCAAACTGCCGTCGCTAACATTCAAAATACGATCACCTTATCAATAGAAGAATCTAATCAGGCGCTAAGAAATAGTGGGGTGACAGAATGTGAACTGGAGTTGATATTAGTGGATATTCAACCTGTAAATTTTGTAGAAACAATACGTATGGCAACGGATCGTGATAACTTAATAGATGATCCTCAAGTTATGCAACTAAGAGATAACGCAGAAGCAGACATAGTAGTCGTATATGTTGATGGTAATTATGGCCAAAATATTGGGATTGCTGGCACCTTGGAGTTAGAAAGGGAAAGAGCATTATCAGTTATTCAGGCAAGTGAAGCCAATACAGAATATAACACGGCTCACGAAATAGCGCATCTTTTTGCCTGCAGACACCAACCAGAAGCAGATAATTTTGGCCCGATTGAGCATGCCCATGACTTTAAAGCTGGAGGAGTCTGGCCATGGAGAAAAGAAAGAAAAACCGTAATGTGGGCTACCGTAACTGGTAAAACGATACATCATTTTTCAAACCCTAATGTTAATTTCAAGAAAAAACCTACTGGAGTAGATGATGAAAAGGAGAATTATCGCCAGCTAGAGGACAATGCTTGCGTGGTTGCGGGATTCAGGGGAGACGCAACAACGCCTTTTTTAAACGTAGCCATCAACGGTACTAACTATGCCTGTCCTTGTACATCTACCGGAATAACTTCCCAGGTCAGTGGAGGAGGAGTAGGAATTTATCAGTACGAATGGCGAACAAGTTCGGATGGTTTTAATTGGGGAAATGTGGTGAGCAATTCTAGTGGTATTTCTCTTGTTTCACCCTGTATAGAGGGGGGCGTAATTTTTATTAGAGTAACGGTTACTTCTTCCGACGGTCAGGTGGTAGATGCCTACAAGTCAATAGAATCTGCTTTCGAATGGAATGGTCAAGAGGGAGCCTGTATGAGAAATAACGCTAGATCATCCGATGAATCAGCAAACAGCGAGGATAAAATGACGGTAACCCCGAATCCAGTAAGCGATTTATTGAGTGTCGAAATCGAGTCGAATAGCCCTATTTCGGATTTACTACAAGTGTTGGATATTAATGGAAGTATTGTTTATGAACGAAATTTGGAGGTGTCAATGGGAATATTTAAAATTAATATTCCTGTAACCGACTTTCCTAGCGGAACTTATCTTATTTATATAAAAGGGCAAGTAATAACTAAATTTATAAAACTTTAATCAACTAATAAATTCATACACCATGAAAAATCTCATGTTTCTACTATTTATTACGTTGAGTGCTTGTAATAAAGATGAATTCAATATCTCGGATACCCATCCTGGTATCGCCACGGCCAAGAAGAATGGGGTCAATTGGCAAGCCAATGTAAGATCCGGTCCAAATGTGCCTATTGATTTTGGAATTTTTCTAGACTTTTCTCATTATAATGAATCGGGCTTTCTACGATCTTACAGTGATTTTTACAAGATTCCATTTGCAGAGGGAAAGTACATATTAACTAATTCAGATATTCGCGCAGAAGATAGTATCCCAGGAGCATGGTTCGGCACGGCTCAGGATGGCGGCGATGCAGGGGGAGATGGTTACGATATTCTAACAGCGGATAATATTGAGGATTATATTGAGATCACCAGAATAGAAGGTAATGATATCTATGGTACCTTTCAAGTATCTTTTGCTAAACATTTACGAATACCAGAGGAAGACCATACCTCACCAGATACCATTGTTTTTACGGAAGGAATATTTCACGCGAAGTATGTAGAATAGTGAAATTTAAATAACTGATCGGATCAAAATTTATTACGGCAACATCTCTTGCTTAGCAAGAAGATCCTGCTGTTAGATATTATCTATTATGAAAAAAATTCTTTTTATAATTCTTATTATTGCTAGTGCTTGTAATAAAGAAGAACTTGCTCACCTGAAATATCATCCGGGAACTGCTTCTGCCGAAATGAATGGCGAGGATTGGAAAGGGAGCGTACGATCAGGGCCTAATGAGCCAGTCGATTTTGGTCTTTCTATCGAGATTGCCCACTTTGACGAGGTCAGTCCACACTATAAACGCTCTTTTATTGGTCTTTATAAGATTCCCTTCGAAGTAGGAAAATACGTGGTTACTAATTCAACGTCTAGATCGGAGGATCACATTCCAGGAGCTAATTACAGAACAATTGAAGATGGTGGTGATGCGGGCGGAGATGGGTACGATGTTTTGACGGAGGATGATATTGAGGATTATATTGAAATTACCAGAATAGAAGGTAATGATATTTATGGTACTTTTCAAGGTTCTTTTGCGAAGCATCTGCGCATACCAGAAGAACATCATGCGGCCCCGGATACCGTGATTTTTACAGAAGGAGTATTTCATGCAAAATATGTAGAGTAGTATTATTTTTTACCATGAAAAAAATTATTTTTATAATATTTGTTATTTCTAGTGCCTGTAATAAAGATTCACTTTCAGGAACCGCGTCTGCCAAGCAGAACGGTGTCGAGTGGAGTGCAAAGGTTCAATCAGGACTTAATGAACCTACGGACATTGGAATTTTTTTATATATGTCTCACTTTAATGAATTTGGTAATAAACGGTCTTCAAGCACTTTTTATAAAATTCCTCTTGAGGTAGGACGATACGAAGTCATTAATTCAGACAATAGATCAACAGACCCTATCCCAGGAGCATATTTTGGAACTGTCATAGACGGTGATGGCATAGGGGATGATTATGATGTCTTAATGGATGATGATGTGGAAGATTATTTAGAAATCACAAAAATAGAAGGCAATAATATTTTTGGTGAATTTCAAGTCTCTTTTGTGAAAAACCTAAATCGAACAGAGCGGGATCATGCATTTCCTGACACCATTGTTTTTACCGAAGGAAGGTTTCAAGTAAAGTATGATGAGTAATATTTTCTTAAAATTAAAATAAATATAAAAAAGCATCTCTTGGTAAGTCGAGAGATGCTTTTTACTTTTTATACTAAAAAAGATTTGCTCAATTCATATAACCTATTTTACAATAAAAGAAAATCAAGAAATCTACAAATCAAAAAGTCACTTCGTCCCCTCACCAATTGATCGTTGAATATACCGAATCACCTTCTCCATCAAATGCACCCGATCCTTCCCCCGTACATTATGCGGATGCATTGGGTAAGGGAAAAAATCCATCTGTACGCCCGCGTCTACAAACGCTTTTACCAGCGCCAGGTTATGTTGCATGACGACCACATCATCTACGGTACCGTGGATCAATAACAAGTCCCCTTCTAAATTTTGCACATAATTAGCTAGTCGGTTTTTCTTATACCCTTCCTCATTTTCTTCCGGACGGTCCATGTAACGTTCACCGTACATCGCTTCGTAATATTTCCAGTCGGTCACCGGACCACCGGCCACACCCGCCTTAAAAACTCCTGGATGACGCAGCATCAGAGACGTGGTCATAAACCCACCATAGCTCCAGCCGTGCACAGCCATTCTATCGGTATCTGCGTAGGGTAGCGTTTTTAAATATTCGACTCCTGCTAATTGATCTTCCATCTCAGGTGTACCCAAGCGACGGTGAATCGTATTTTCAAAATCAAAACCCCGGTTGGCGGAACCCCGATTGTCTACCGTAAAAACAAGGTAACCTTGTTCAGCCAAGTAGTGCATCCAAAGCGGTGCGCCTGCGCCCCAACGATTGGTGATCATCTGTGCGTGTGGACCACCGTAGACATATACGACCACCGGATATTTTTTGTCCGCAGAAAAATGACTCGGCTTAATCATCCGTGCGTTCATCATCGGACCACCGGGAGATTTGATTTCCAGAATTTCCGTCGTTGGTTGAGCGTAGCCTTCCATTTTATTTTTTGAAACAGAAATGGTTCGCAAGATTTTTCCGTCGAGGTCGATCAAGTTAATCGTGTACGGTTCTTCCAGACTGGAATAAGAATCCAGTAACTGATCACCGTCATGATTCAAGCTAAAATTATGTACACCCGGTTTACCCGCAATTTGCTTTTGATCACTACCATCCAGATTGACAGAATAAGCGTATTGGTTCAATCCACTTTCGTCGGTCCCTTTGACCAGTAATTTTTTGCCAGTATTGCCTAAGCCAATAATTTCCAGTGTTACCCACTTACCTTTGGTAACCTGATTGAGTAGCGTTCCATTTTTATCGTAACGATACACGTGCATAAAACCATCCCGCTCACTCATCCATAAAAACTCGTTGGGGTTGTTGGGTAAAAACCAGACAGGATTTTCGGGTTCTACGTATTTAGAATGTTTTTCTTCAAAAAGTGTTTTAATAAAATCACCCGTTTTTGCATTGTACTGATTTAACCACATCCGGTTTTGGTCCCGATTAACGACGGCGACGTAAACAGATTCGTTGTTCGGTCCCCAACCCAGGTTCGTTAAATACTGATCTTCTTCTCCCGTTGTTTTTAAATAAACGGTTTGCTTGGTCATCCGGTGATAAATCCCAATTTTAGGTTTTTCACTTTTTTGTCCAGCCATCGGGTATTTAGTAGTCACCAGACTGCCAGGAGTTGTATTGATGTCCAGTAGGGGATAATCGGCTACGTTGGTTTCGTCTTTTTCGTAAAAAGCCAGATGAGCTCCGTCGGGAGACCAAAAAGTCCCTTTCCCAATGCCAAATTCGTAACGGGCAATGGCCTGACCGCTGACGATGTTTCGATCTATATTGTTCTTTACCGTTGTTTTGGGAATGCCGATCGTAGCGGTGTAAAGGTCATTATCGATGGTATAGGCCAGTTGATTGTGTTGATATAAAAAGTCTGTATTCGCCGCACCACGTGCATGAGGGGTTAGTAGGAATCCCTGGTTTTTGTCAATATCGTAAGCGATATAAGCTGTGTCGTGGTGAAAATAAAAACGATTGGCATCGACCCAACGTACACCGGGAAATCGTTTCAAATCCAGTTGGCAACCCTTATTCAGATGGTCGAGTGTGATGGTTGCCTGTGATTTTTCGCCTTGATCTATCATAATGGCCTGTCGGTCGGAAGAGAGGTAAGCGAAATTATTCGTTTCCGGAATCCACTGCAGGTTACCCAGTCGATCGGGAGCGAAAGTACTGCCCCGTTTAAGAATCGCGTCGGATAGCGTGAGCTGCATGGTTTGTGCGGACAGTCCGACAACGAGAAGCAGTAAGCAAAAGGTAAGTAAGTTTTTCATGGTGAAATTTTTATTAAAAAACACCACTAAGGTAAGGACTTTGCGGAAACTGACAACTATGATTTAAGACAACTTCCAAAAAAAAGCACCAATGCCGGGTTACGACATTGGTGATTCTTTTAGAAATGATGACCACTTCTACCGTAGGAATCGTATAGTTTTTAGCGTATTTTTTATATCAATGATTCAACGATTCAATAATATTCACATTAATACCCTATAATTAGATTTAATTGTTTCTTGATCGTATGCTCCAGTCCTGCTAACACCTGTGGAGAATTTTTAGAAAAAGTAGCAATCCGCTGTCCTTTTTCGTCGAGTACCACGTGCGATGGAAATTTAGAAATATTTAAATCGGTAATAATGTCCGAACCGTTAGCAACAATCTGATATTTAAATCCAGCTACTTTTGCCGCAGCCATTGCAGTAGCGATATCATCGGTGGAGATACCAACAAAGACGACATCATGTCCCTGGTATTTATCTACCATACTATTTAATTTAGGAATAATCTCCAAAGAACCCGGATCATCACTTCTCCAGAAATTAAGGACGACTGTTTTACCTGCGAAGTTGTTGACATTAAAGTTGGCGGCCTCAATAGTCTGAATACCAGCGTCGAAGGATGTTTCTACCATTGTTTCTTCTGCCATCTCTACTTCAACGGGAACAGAGGCTATTTCGATGTTTTCCGTAATCAACTCAGTTTGTGGAGCTTCGGTCTCAGGAACTACCTGAGTTTCCATTTGAGTGGCCGCCTCTTCGAGTGCTCTAAGTCGCGCCGCTTCTTTTTGAATAGCGGCCTCTTGTTCGAATTTTTCTGCGGTCGTTTCAGCGAGCAGGACTTCTGCGGCGCGTTTATCGGCCTGTATCTGAGTTTGTGCTTCGGCTTCTGCGGCGGTATTTTCTTCTATGGCGATTTGTAGCTTTCTATCTTCTGCTTCCACTTTTTGCTGTCGAACGTTCTCTTCTGCTTCTATTCTCTTCGCTTCTGCTTCGGTGGCCTGCTTTTCCATTCTATCTTTTTCTTTTCTAATTTTTTCGAGCTGCTGTGCTTTTCGCTCCTTTTCTTCAGTGGCCATTTTGGCTTCTTCGATTTTACGTTTTTTAAGTTCTTCGGCTAGTTTGGCCTCTTCCTTAATCCGTTCTTTCTCTAGTTTTTCCAGTCGTTTGCGCTCTTTTTCGATTTCTTTCTGACGCTTTTTTTCTTCTTTTTGCTGTCTTTTCAATAATTCTTTTTTCTCCTTTTCAGCTGCTTGTGTACGCTTGATTTCAGCTAATCGAGCGGCTTCCTTTTCCTTCATAATTTTTTCGTGTAGCGCTTCCTCTTCCCGTTTTTGTTTTTCCATTAATTCTTTCTGTGCGCGCTCAGCGGCCAGTGCCTGCTGGATGGCTTCGTTTTTTAAGCGAGCGGCTTCCAGTTCTCCTTGTAGTTTTAATTCGGCCAGTTCCGTTTCTTGCTGGATACGGGCTTTTTCCATCTCCGCTAGTCGATCCTGTTCTTCGAGATAAGCTTTTTGTTGTGCGGCTTCTTCCAGTTTTAATTTTTCCAGATCGGCGATTCGCTGTTCTTCGATTTTCTTTTCTTCTGCCAATTGATCCAGTCGTGCCTGTTCTTCGGATTCTGCTTTCAGACGGATAATTTCGAGTTCTCCCTGTCTTTTGAGTTCAGCTAATTCCGCTTCTTGTTGAATACGTCGTTTAGCTAGTTCGGCGTAACGTTCCTGTTCTGCCTTGATGGCTTCCTGGCGTTTAAGTTCCGCTTCCTGATCTGCTTTCAAACGTTCTACTCTTTTTTCTTCTGTGATTCGCTGACGTTCGAGTTCGGCTAGTTTTTGTTCTTCTTCCCGGGCTTTTTGATTGCGCGCCTCTTCCAGGATTAATTGTTTCTGTAAAGCCTCAATGCGTGCTTCTTCTGCTTTTGTCTGGTGTTCCAGTTCTGCCAGGCGACGTTCTTCTTGTTTTAGCGATTCCAACTCTAGGGCTTCCGCTTTACGGGCTGCGGCTAATTCCTCCAATCGTCGTTCTTCCGCTTTACGAGCTGCTTCAATTTTAGCTAACCGAGCTGCTTCTGCCCGCTGGGTTTTCAGTCGTTGGGTCTCAATTTCTTTTTGTTGCTTAAGAGATTCGAGTCGGGCCTTTTCGTTTGCTTGCTCCCGGATGAGTTGATCCATTTTACTTGCTTCGGCTGCGATGGCGGTCTGTCTTTCTTCTTCTTGTTTCCGTAGATTTTGTAACTCAGCAAGTCGTGCTTCTTCTCTCATTGTTTTTTCTTCCATCTTTTTCAGGTGTTCACTAGAAACAGATGACCTGCTAGTTGTAGTTGGCTGCACGATTGGTGACTTGCTAGTATCAATTGATGACTCAATTTTTTCAATTGGAGTCGGATTTTGATCTATGATCTGCACATTTTTGGTTGCTACTTCGTTGTCGTTAAAATTTTCTCCACCAAAATTTTCTTTTTCAATATAGACTGTTGCATCTATTTCAGCCATTTCAGACTGATCTTCTTCCTGCTGTATAGCGGGTCGGGTAATGACGTAAGGTTGTTCTTCTTTCTCCTGGGTAGGGGTAGTCATTTCGGAGGTCACGATTTTTGTCGGAGCACCTTTCGTTTTTTTCTTTTTCTTCTTTTTCTTTTTGGATGTTTTCTTTGTTTCTACTACTATGTCGGTAGGGTTGGTCGCATTATTAAGCATTTCATCCGCATCCGGAGCCGCAGCCCGATGTACGTCTTCTATGCTAATGGTTTTTTGATTTTTTACCGATTCAATCGGTGTCGGATCTACGCTTTCGCCTTTGCGGGCTTTCATGGCACGTTCAAGCGCTTGCTTTCTGGCGTCCTGCATGCTTGTTTTCTTGGTTTGAGCAGATGCAGTAAAAGTTACCGTCAATAATAGACAGATAATGGTAATCTTAGCAATATTCATATTTTACTTTTTAGCAAAAAAAAGAATTCAGCAATTAGTTAGTTGCTGATATAATGGAAATTTCGAGGCAATTTTGGTGGAAGAGGTTTATCCATCTCTTTTATTACTAAAATTAGTCCAAAATATTAGGTAGGTTGAAAATCAGGGGGGAGAAGGAATAAAAGTAATAAGAGAACTGAGTTGATTTAGTAGACCACACTCTCCAGCCAACCTTTGATAAGGTAGCGATTTTTATAAATAAGAACGGTGATAAAGAGCAAAGCAAACAGGGAGAAAATACGCAAATAGCGTAGGTTGCGAGCTGATTTTTCGCGACGACTGGTATAATTCTTTTTTCCGGTGTAGGACATAAATTTAATTAGATTTTGTGACGTTCCCAATAATTCTGATCTTCGATTTCTTCGAGGATGGTCACGTAATTCATGTACCGCAGCTCACTAACTTCCCCTTCTTCTACGGCGACCTTAACGGCACAGCCCGGTTCGTTACGGTGGGTACAGTCCGCAAATTTACAATCTTTTGAATACTTAAAGAGTTCCCGGAAATTATGGACTACTTCCATTGGTGTTAAATTATTAAATCCCAAGGTCTTAATACCCGGCGTATCAATAATATGTCCTCCAAAATCAAGTGGAAACATTTCCGCAAAAGTAGTCGTATGCATCCCTTTACCGGAATAATCCGAAATTTCGTTGGTATGGATATCTAAATGAGGCTGCAAAGCATTGACCAGTGTAGACTTTCCAACGCCCGATTGACCACTGATCAAAGTAATCTTATCTTTTAAGCTGTTTTTAAGTTCATTCAAGCCAGTGCCCGTAGTCGAGGAGACCAAGCGGACCTCGTAGCCTATTTTTTCGTAAATCTCCCGGAGATAATTATATACCGTTAACTCGTCTTCTCCGTATAAATCTGCTTTATTAAAAACAATAATCACCGGAATATTATACGGTTCGGTCATTAATAAAAAACGATCAATAAATCCTTGCTTAAGATTGGGACTAATAATCGTCATAATGATTACGGCCTGATCAAGGTTGCTGGCCAACAAATGGAGGAAATGCTTTTTTCGGGGAGATTGACGGACGACAAAATTTTCTCTCGGCATTATTTTTTTAATAATACCTTTATCATCCGCCTCTTTTTCTACTTCCACCCGATCACCCACCGCTACGGGATTCGTGATTTTCATACCGTTCAGTCTGAATTTACCAATGATCCGACAGTCGATCACTTCCTCGTTTTCAAGTAGTACCTGATACCAGCTCCCCGTAGATTTTATAACAATTCCTTTGTGCATATTTTTTATCTTAAAACGAACTTCTGATTAACCACCAAATCAGAAAAATCGTTCATCAATACAGAAATATTTTAGAATAAAATCTATTAATATTTCCAAAGATTATTTGCTTTTTAATCATCTCAACAAGCGAAGCAACTCAACCTCCTTAATGTTCATGAATCGCATCCGCAATTTCTTTGATAATGGAAGGATCTTTTTCAATGGCATTACCGACCACAATAACATCTGCTCCTGCTTCTATATTTGCTTTTGCTTTTTCGGGCGTACGAATACCACCTCCGACGATTAAAGGTATCTGAATGCCACCACTAACGGAATCAATCATACTGGTAGAAATTGGATTTTTGGCACCACTCCCCGCATCCATGTAAATCAGTTTTAACCCCAGCATTTCTCCGGCCATCGCCGTACATAATGCGATGTCATCCTTAGCTGCAGGAATAGGGGTGGTATTACTAATGTAAGAAACAGTGGTGGTGATTCCTCCGTCCACCAGCATATATCCGGTAGCCATCACCTCTAATGGGCTTAGTTTAATGTATGGAGCGGTGTTGACGTGGCGACCAATTAATAACTCTGCGTTACGGCCGGAAATTAAAGACAGAAATAAAATTGCATCCGCCCGGTAACTCAACTGTAAAGAATTACCCGGAAATAAGATTTTGGGGATGTCGCAAGCTTTGGCAATGTGCGAAAGACAATCGTCTAACACGCTATTTACAATTAGACTTCCGCCAATAAAAAAATAATCTACCTTTGCTTCAATCGCCAAGTTGAGAATTTTGTCCAGATTGTTCATGCGGAGTTGATCGGGATCAATCAATACGGCGAATTTTTTCTTCCCCTCATCTTTCGCTGCTTGTAATTGTTGGTATAGTAGCATCTGTTTTATTTATGATTAATCTTTTTCAAGACGATCTTTTCTTTAAATTTATCTTCTATTTGGATAAATAATTCGCGCAAATCAGCGTAGGCCGAAAGCGGGAAAGTGGTATTTTTAATATTTACTTTACTGATTAACTGAAGAAATGGTCCTTTCAAGGATACCAGTAAATTATAGCTGGCACTTTCGTCTGCTAAACTCAGACTTACAGATTCGGGTAAAGATTCTACAGTATATCCTTCGGGTAATTCGAAATTTAATACAAAATTTTCTGTCTGTGGATACGTCATTTCTACGGGACAAATACGGTTTTCATCAGGCAACTTATTTTTTAAATAATCAGAAATAAAAACCGGTTGAAAATGTAATAAATTCCCGCGGACTTCGGCCAGATTTGATATTTCTACTTCCGCAATGAGGTGCAGTGATTTATTGGAATCCTCCATGTTTTGGGTGAAAATCGAGTCTACTTTTAAGGCTGGTAATTGTTCTTTCCAACGGGACGGATATTGATGCGTTTCACTGGTCAGAGCCTCCCGAAGTACCGCGCTCGCGTAACCTTTGTATTTTCCTTGTAATTTTCCGACAAATTTACCATCAGCATCTAATTTAAGCGTTGCCATCGTAGTCGTATTCGTCACCGGTGGTTCGATATCAATCCATTGTGGTGCCTCTGGGTCAAGTAGCCAACCATTTTTATTTAAGGAGTTAACCCGTGGATAATTCATCGCTTTGGTAGGAAGGCCGACATCCAGAAGGGTCGTTTCATCGTCCAACTCAGCAGAAATAATTACATGATTAAATTGGTCAATGATGGGATATGTTTTAATCATACGACCGTGCGACCGAGTACTTAGCAATACTGGATTGGCGGTAATACCAGCCTTACGCAAAAGGGCGAGGTAGGCTAGATTAATCTCTCCACTATTTCCGGTTTTAGTCAGAAATACATCGTTTAAGGTTTTATTAACCAAAAAGTGATAGCGCTCATCCCATTTGATAGTTTTACTAACGTACTGATAAAGTGCCCTGGCTTTTTCCTGGTCAGAAAGGTCGGCAGATAAAATTTTAGTCGTCTCCGGATTAATCCACGCAGCAAACATTTTTTCGTTTGTAAACTGTTGTCCGAACGCTTGCCGTTTCATCAGTATATCACTTACCTCGCTCCAATTGCTGAGATAGGTTCTGGAATGACCCATGGGAAATTGAATTTCTTTGAGTTGAAAACGCAGGCGAGCACGGTGGTCATTAATGGTAGTGATATAATTTTCTGTTTTTAGTGCCGGTACGTTTACCATCTGATAAACATTGTCTTTTATTTTGGTAATGGTGTTTCCTCGGACGTCGAGCGCACGGTCATCTTTATTGGTTTGGTTTAGTTGTTGGTTTCCCTGAAATAAGTAAACGTATTTAAAAGCGTTGGGGATTTCTACTTTTAGACGGCTGGAACGAACAGGAATATCTTCCTGAAAATACCATTCTCTCAAATCTGTGATCCGTGGACTAAGAATTTCATAGCGATATTCCAATATGGATCCGGGCTGGATATTGGGGAACGTAAATCGTTTTTCGGAATAAGTATTATCTACGGGATTATCAAAAATGTCTTTGTTGGGAATAACTATTTTCTCTCCGTTGGGCGCAAAAATTTGTGCACGCAAATAGGTAATAGTTTCAGCAGATTTTTTATCTGTATAATAAGAAATGGTTACATTGGCTTTTTTAAAATCAGCAGGATTTAAAACTTTGATCCGGCGGTGACGTTTGTAACGGTAGTAGACGGCACTCTCTTCCAGTTCGACAATGATTTGTCCATAATCGTCCAGGACGACTGCGGCGGCACTGGAATCGGGCTCATAAACCGTCATTTGTAAATCTTCCTCTGGAATTTGGTTCCACTTGAGTAAAGTCTCTTCCTGTGCAATTACAGTAAGAGACATCAGTAAGAGGAACCAAGAAAGGAGATTTTTCATGACTTTAACGTTTTATGTAAATGGGGTACGAAAATCCTGATATTCAGAGATGAAATTTTAATATGGCCAAGCGTCATAAAAATAGCGCATAGCGAATTTAATCTACGGACAACAAAATAAGCAATAATTTGGGAATTCGTAGGGAACAAAATAATATGGATCAATTAATAATTGCTGAGACAACGGCATTGATTGCGAGAGATTTTGGTCTAGAAGGCCATGAGACTCCTCTGACAGAGGAAGAACTACTGGCATTGGTAGCTGATGAGGTCGCCTACATGATCGAACATCGGCTGGACTTTTTGTTGAGTCTGTTGTATCGTTTGGACGTTCTTGAGCCGGATATTAACTTTGCGTTGTCTCCGTATTGTACTGAATCTGCTAACCAGGCGTTGGCTAAATTGATCGTAGACCGGCAGAAAAGGCGAATTCTTAGCAGGCGAAAATACAAACAGCCTAAGCCGAAAAATCCAGGAGATTTAGCTTGGTGATTTTTTTAAATAACTTCAAAAAAGAAAGCCGTATTCAACTGGTGAATACGGCTTTAAATATTTTTGCGAATGATTTTTCGTTATCATTAACGAGCAACCAAATCCAGCTGCTTATTTAACAAAATATTATTTAAGGAAACACCTTCGCAAGTTTGGTCTATGGTATAAGTTGTGTGAGAATCGGTGTTGATATCTGTTAAAATTAATACCGTCTCATATTTCTCTACCGTTACCTGCCAGACCATATTTTTAGTTGTAGTTGGAATATTGATATCATCGAAAGTAACCGTAATTTTTACGATTCCAATTTCACTGAAGTCAAAATGCTGGGTCATACCAGCAACCGTAGTATTTTCGGTTAGCGTCCAATCATTGAAGATCAGGTCAAGACTAATTTGCTCTTCGTTATTGAAATGACTAGAATGGTTAACAGAATCTAAGCGGCATTCCTTATCTTTACTGACCGGATCTGTAAAGGCCTGGGTACCGAAACTCAATAAAAACAATGTAGCTAATAAAATGTAATTTTTCATAATAGAATCTTTTTACTTTTGGTTTTAATTGGGTAGTTATTTTACTTAAACACAAATATAAAACCAATAGGTTGCACGTAACAAATAAGCTAGACGAATGAGGTGAAATTTTCGATGAACGACAATTTACTTGTTCGGATCGCTTATCTTTGCCAACATAACGCAACAATAATACAATAAGTTTGCCCTCAAGTCCAGTACTGAAAATGCCGTTTATTAAATGGTTTTGTCACATTTAGAAATTAAATTATAAGCTATTTGTTGGACTGGAAATTAGGAAATATAAATTAGGGCTCAGCGTATTTATCCAAACAATATTTTTTATTAAAAAAATATTAATTTTTTTATTTTTAATTAAAGTTAATTTAATCGTCATTCCAAATAATATTTTGTTCGTATGAATAAATACCTTTTTACTTCTCACTTCTTGTTTTTTATAATACTAATTGTTTTGAGTGGAGCAAGTTGTGCCACAGATAGTAATCAAAAACCTGCTGGACAACCACCAGCGGAAGTGGATTCGACTCCTGAAGATGTTCCACAAAAAACAACTACCAAGATTGATACAAAAACAATTATATTTTTTGGGAATAGCCTTTCCGCCGGATATGGACTTGACCCGGCACAAGGGTTTGTTGGTTTGATCGAAAAGAGAATTGATTCGCTAAAGCTTAATTACAAAGTGATCAATGCGGGTAACAGCGGCGAAACAACGAGCGGTGGAAAAGAAAGAGTAGGATGGATTTTAGAAAATTACCAGCCCGATATATTTGTCCTCGAACTAGGAGGCAACGATGCGCTGCGTGGATTACCCGTCACCGCTGCAGAAGCCAACCTGCAAACAATAATAGACGCGGTAAAAAGTAAATTCCCCAAAGCCAAAATATTACTGGCTGGAATGATGGCACCACCTAATATGGGTAACGAGTACACGACAAAATTTGCGGCCATGTATCCACGACTGGCTAAAAAAAACAATGCGGCCTTAATTCCTTTTTTACTGGATAAAGTAGGCGGACAACCGGAACTGAATTTACCTGATGGTATTCATCCAAATGTGGAGGGACATAAAATCGTGAAAGAAACGGTCTGGAAAGAATTGGAGAAGTTACTGGAGATTGGTTAATTAGTGATTGGTTAATCGGTGATTAGTGATCAGTGCCCGCGATCGCGGGGGGCGATTAACTGTGTTTAATCAGTTAGCTCAATTTACATAAATAAAATATTGCCTCAATAACTAATCAACTGTTAATTAGTTGATTAGTTTCTTTTTACGCAATGCTAATGCAACAAAAAACACAGATTATTGAACGGTCCCTCGCGGGCACTGATTAACTGATATAACCAATCAACTAATATAACTAAATCAACCGATCCACAGAACTTATTGATCCTGCTTCGCAAACACTTTCTTCAACAAATCGGTTTTACGTTCACTTACATTTTTACGAATTCCAAGTTCCTTTTTTTCAACCATTCCAAACAAGCCAGATAAGGCCTGCTGGGTCACGTAATCGTCCAGGTCTGGATTTACTTTATTTACAAAAGGAATAGAATTATATTTGGTGATCACATCGTTCCAGTATTTGGTGGCGTTGACACGGTCAAGAGATGCTACTACTTTAGGACGGAAAGCATTGGTCAATTCATTAGTCGTAGTCCTTTCCAGGTAGCTGGTCGCAGCATTGTTGGAACCCATCAAAATGTCTGTGGCATCCGCAAAAGTCATTTGCTTGATGGCAGTAACAAAAATAGGCTTGGCGCTCTTGGCAGCATCTTCCGCTGCGCGATTTAGTAACTCGATCATCTTGCCTTCTACAGAATCAAAGCCAGGAATTCCCGATAGTTTGTTGGTAACTTTCTGAACTTCCTCAGGTAATAAAATTTTGTAAGAACTCTTTAGGAAACCATCTCTAGCAGATAATTTGTCTGCTCCCTGACTGATTCCAAGGTTCAGGGCTTCTTTGAGTCCAAGGCCAATTTGTTGTGGCGTCAAGGCTCCCCCTTCCAGGAGCGTTCCTGCCATATCCTGAAATTGAGTACAGGCGGTCAACTGTACTGCTACGAGTATAAACATGAATTTCTTAATCATAATATTTTTTTTTTAACTGCGTAAAGCAAGTTAGTAAAGTGATATTTGTGTTTAATTTTTTTTGAACCTTTAAACATTCTTTTGGACTAGTGAATTTATGGAAGGTAAATCCCGAAAATGTTATTAAAATCATAAAGAGAACAGCAAATTAGCCTGCAAAAAACGATAGACATTCATTGCACAAACAGCCCTGAAATCTGGTTTTTAAATTTTCTCTGGTTTCTGAGGATACTCTTTTTTCAAAGCACCAGCACGTTTCGTCACCGTAGCAGATAAATGGCTTTTGGCAACGTGGACACTGATTGACGAAGCTTTCGGTTGATTCCACGGCTGAGTGCGATACCCGGTGTCCCGGAATTGGTCGGTTTTTACGTACTTTGATGGTGATGGCCTGAATCGTGCGGAACTGCCGTCGGATGGCATACGAGATATTCTGAATTAAGGTTTCGATTAGTTGCACGGTATGCCGCATCTCGACTTGACAGATTTGATAAATTGTTTCGTAATTGATGGTCTCGTTTATATCGTCACTCACCGAAGCGGCTTCCCAATTGGTGACGATGAAAACATCTACTACAAAACTATTGCCAATGACTCTTTCTTCCGGATATACACCGTGATAAGCGTAAAATTCCATACCTTCCAGTGAAATTTTTCCCATTTTTTTCGGATTTTTTTTCAAAGATACGGAATATGAGTGGGGTATATTTATAGAAAGGCGATTTATGAATTGTTTTCAGAAATTTATCTTAACAATTAAAGTAGCTTCAAATGAAGAAAATATTTTTTATAATATTCGTAGTAGTTATTGTGGTAAATTGTCGGCTGTGGCTTGGCGTATATGAGCATGATGAGTTTCCTGGCGAAGGTGGGTTGTTTTACAAACATCGGCCTACTTTAAAATGGCAGTTTTATTCACCACGAGGAATGAGTGATTTAAAACTGGAAGAGATGACGCCCGAAAAGCGGAAAGAACAGTTATTGTTTAACGAATTTGTCCGGGATAGAGGATATAGCAGGTAATGTTGGATAACATTCCTGCTATATCCTGAAATATAATTCCTGCTACTATTTAGTAACAGAGATAATCTCAAACGGTTACGCCTCCTTGATTTTTAAGACCAGTTTCCCATTCTTTTCTCCCGTAAACAAGCGTTTAAAAGTATCGTGAAAATTCTCAATACCTTCGTAAATATCTTCCCGGCTTTTTAATTTTCCTTCTGCCATCCAGCCGCCCATTTCTTGTGCTGCCGTTCTGTAATCTTTGGCGTAATCCATCACCACCATTCCCTGCATCGTTGCTCGGTTGACCAGTAAAGACAAATAATTGGAAGGGCCTTTGATCGCCGTGGTATTATTATATTGAGAAATAGCGCCACAAATCACCACTCGTGCGTGCATCCGTAAACGACCCAGTGCGGCATCGAGAATCTCTCCTCCTACATTATCAAAATACACATCAATCCCTTTTGGACAATGTTCTTTTATGCCTTTGGCGACGTTTTCATTTTTATAATCAATTGCTCCATCAAATCCGAGTTCTTCCGTCAGATACTTACATTTTTCCGGACCACCGGCAATACCAATCACTCGGCATCCTTTGATTTTAGCAATCTGTCCTACTACACTACCAACTGCTCCGGCGGCACCAGAAACCAAAACAATATCTCCTTCTTTAATTTTTCCTACTTCCAGAATACCAAAATAAGCGGTCATCCCGGGCATTCCCAACGTACCAATATAAGTCGGCATCGGTGCCAAACTGGTATCGACCGGATAATAATTTTCTCCGTTGGTGATGGAATATTGTTGTACGCCTCCCCAACCGGTAAGTATGTCTCCTTCCTTATATTTAGGATGGTTGTTGGATTTGATGACTTTGCCGATGGTGCCGGCGCGCATCACTTCCCCCAACTGTACCGGCGGGATGTAAGACTTACTGTCATTCATCCAGCCACGCATGGCCGGATCGAGGGAGATATAATAATTTTCGATTAGTACTTCCCCTTCTTTTGGTTCCGGGATGGGATTATTTGTTAATTTCCACGTATCCGCATCGGGCATTCCGACGGGACGTTTTTCGAGTATCAGTTGCTTATTCATTGTATTATTTTAATTTTTTTAATACGTCTAGTGCCTGTTCTTGGTATCGACTTTTGTCGTTTTCGATGACTTCGTAGAGTAAATTTTTGGCATCGCTAATTTTATCCTGTGCCAGATAAACTGCAATCAATTGCCAGGTCGCTTCGTCATAATACTCAGGGATATTGATCCGGGTGATTTTTAACTGCTTTTCGGCAATTGGCCAATTTTTCAGATTTTTTGCCGCCATTCCACGGTAATAATTAGCTAATACATTTTCCGGATCGTTGTTGAGTACTTGGGTTAACAAATTTAAGCTGGCTTCAAATTGTTGATTTTGGTAGGTCTCCAATCCATTTTGCAGGGTCGTATTGGTGATCAGGGAATTATCACCCGAGCGGAGGGCACCGATCACAGGATTATCTTCTTCCACAAAGTTGGCAGACAGGATTCGTTCGGTCGCGTTGCTCTGCCAGTAAAAATAGCTACCAATGGGGAGGCTTAGTAAAAGTAAACTAGCCGCAATTCGCATGGTCCAGTTTTTACGCACAGGTAATTTTTTTACGATTGTTGGAGTAGGTTTAACCGTCTCGGTGGGCGCTGAAAAATCAAGTTTGGGCAAGTCGTCTAGATTATAGTTGTTGGCAAAGCCTTCCACCGCATCGGTGCATAAGGGACAATCAAGCAGGTGATTCTCCACGTCAAAACGCTGATCTTCGTCAAGATTCTCCTTGAGGTACGCCTGGATTTCTTTGGGCTTGAGGCAGGTAGTGTTGGTGAGTATTTTATTCATATTCGTGCAGTTCGAGGAATTGTTTGATATTCCGTTTCCCGTTTTGCAAATAGCTTTTCACTTCCTTTTCGGTGTAGGGCGTACTTTGTGCGATTTCTTTATAGCTTTTTTTATCAAAAAAGAAGAGGGTGATGCAAGTGCGGTGTTCCGGTTTTAAATTCTTGATGGCTTCGATAACCATTTCTTCCCGATTGGCGGCGACGAGGTTAAGCCCTTTTCCTACCCTGGTATTATCGCCATAACGGGGTGTAAAGGTATCGCTATTTTCTTCCAGTCGAGAAATATTTTCTTTGAGGTTATCATAATTTTTGCCCCGCCGTAAACGCATAATACATTCGGATCGGATGACTGTATACAACCAGGAATTAAAAGCTAAAATTTGAGCGCTGGGAATTTTTAGTATTAATTTTTCAAAAATAATAGAAACCAAATCCTTACTTTCTTCCGGATCTTTCAGGTATTTCATGCAGGCACCGTATACCAAATGGCCATATCTTTTGTATAATTCACCAATAAGTTTTCGATCACCGGTAGATGCGAATTGTTGACAAATCTCCTCATCGGACAGAGGTTCAGAAGTTTTTGCTTTGAAAGAAAGCATAGGCGTTTTAGTATGTTTAGCCTAAAATTAATTAAATAACTGGAAAATAAAAAACAATCTAAATATTTTCGTACCGAACCATTGATTAAATAACCTCAAAAAAAATCCCTATAGAATATTCTGGCGGGATCGGTTATTTTTTATGAAGGACTATAATTGCTTTTATTGTGTTGTAGAAAATTTTGCAGATTCTATAATGTATTCGAGATGCATCATATAATCTCTTTTCTTTTTGCCGGGCGCATGCACAAAGCAGTCAATAAAAATAAGTTCGTTTTTTTCTTTATTGAGAATCAGGTAGCTCAAAAAAGGCCCCCCCATAAAATCGTTGACAATATCCCAGATACCCCGAGCTTCGATGGCGTAGGCACCATTTAAATCAATCGCTTTGGTGAGCATGGGTAAATCCACATCGTTGGTGCGCATGTAAGTATCCTTGATCTCAGTGCTGACGTATTGTTTGCCCAGTTCGTCTCTTAATTTTTTAATACCTTCTTTGGTGAGCTGATTTTGATCCGTATAAGCCGTTTTGTGAATTAAAATATTACTACTCAAAAATTCTGTTTCTTTTCTTAGCCAGATAGATTTGGTATCTTGAACTGCCACAAAATAATCACTGGGGATGCGAAGATCCATTTCAAATTGATTCTTTACCTTTTGCGCTAAGGAATTACTTTCACCACCAAAATAAAGCGTAGCTTCAAATTGTTCTTTATCCGTTTTATGAAGTTTATTGACAATCGCGGGAAAATTTAGCTCCGCAGCGTCGATTAATTTATCTTTTGACTGCGCAAATAAATAAACCAGCGTTTGTCCCTGTGCCCATTTGTCATAGCCGACTTTAATATTAAAATCTGATTGTTCTTTTGCCTTTCGTACGTTTTCTGCTCCCAGATCTTTGGTAATGGATTGTACAGTAGGTGATTCTGGATTGCTTAAATCTCCGACCATCAGATAGGCGCGCAATTCTTTTCGGTACGGATCCAAATTAAGTTCTTGCGGGGTGAAATGTTGTAGATCAAACAACGGTTCAGGCTGCGGTAAAATAGGGTAGGCCGCCCCAAAAAGATAGCGAATGGAGTCTCCTACCGCCCCTTCCCAAACATCCTGATCGGCAATGATACAAAGTCGGTTGGCTTGGCCGAAAGCATTTTTCGGTGCGTTGAATTTACTGGTCATATCGCTGGCACATCCGGTCCAAATAATTACCAGTAACAAGGGGAAGATGATTTTAGGAACCATATTTTTGACAAATTTTAAATATTTCATTTCGACGATTTTATTAATGTTAAAAAACATAATCTCTTTGGAGAAACAGCGATTAAAAACGCAGGAATCCAAAACGGGCAGGATAACATTTTTTATAAAACAATTCTTTCGTTAAATAGATGCCCGCGAAACCGATTTTGGTGGTTAACAAAGTTACTTAAAAGGAATGATTCGTCGAAAGTCCGCGGTAGAGGGGAGAAAAACCCCTATAATTTTCGTAAAACCACTATTTCATCGTTAAAAATAGGAGTTACCCGAAAAAATAGTTGCTAAATACGCGGCGACCCAATGATTGCCGACTCAACTAAAAAAGCCGAATATTACTGGAATATTCGGCAGGTATATTTTTTACGAGGATGTTTTAAAACAACCCTTCGATGATATTTTCTTCGGTAATTCCTTCTGCTTCCGCTTTGTAGTTACGGACAATCCGGTGACGTAGTACCAGCTTTGCGATCGCCTGTACGTCTTCAATATCCGGACTATATTTACCACTGATG
>CALLLR010000042.1 GCA_938008185.1 uncultured Saprospiraceae bacterium | reverse complement strand
CAACTTGCGTTTTGCTCCGCTCCTGTTCGTACCCCACCTTTTGTAAATAAAAATTGAATTTTGCGGGATCTTTGAGATTTTTTAAAATGACATCATAAAAGCCTTTGCTAAGCAGCTCGGTGATATTTCCGTATTTGTATTGTCCTCCCGCCAGGTCGATCAGAGATTCGTCCATCGTATAATCATAATGGTCAAAAAGGTCATCGTAAACGGCGGTGGCGGCTCCCAGATAAAATCCTGCGAGCGCTTCCTGTCGGGTTTGGGATTTACCACGCAGCACCGTAAACCAGACGTTGGTAATACTTCCCAGCATCCCGTGATAATATATTCTTTTGCGGTATTTTTTATTGATGGGTTGTTTTACCGCTGCGTAGGATTTTTGGATGAGCTGGTAAAGTCCAGGACGGTAATATAGCGTATTGATAAAAATCACACTATATCCTAGTCTGATCAAACTATAACAATAAATGAAAAATTTAAAGATCATTAATCGAGTCCTTTAGCCTGTAATCAAACGGGCGTACCTACGCGATTAGGAAACCCGACTTAATGGCAAGATAGAACTATTTGAGGAATTTGATGGGTAGTAAACGAAAATTCAGGTAGATACCTCTTTACAAAGTAAAGACTTACTGATGGTAAAATAAAAGGTAGTCCCTACACCAGTTTCCGAATCGAACCAGATTCTACCTTTATGTCGATTGACAATTCTTTTGCAAAGAGAGAGTCCGATTCCAGTACCTTCGTAAGTATCTCGACGATGTAATCTTTGAAAAATCTGGAAAATCTTATCGGCGTAATCGACTTTGATACCGATACCATTATCCCGCACCGTAAAGAGCCATTCTTCTTCTCGTTCTTCATTGGTAACCACCACTCTTGGGCTGGAACTTTCATTAAACTTTATGGCGTTTGCAATCAGATTATAAAATACAATTCCTAATTGGTCCGGTACGCAATTGATGGATTCGGGTAACAGATGCATGTCAATACAAGCCTTTTTTTCGACAATTCGCTGATACAAATCCAGTACTTTATTATTAACTATTTCATTAAGATCGGCAGATTCAAAATCCAGCGATTGATGACCAACCTTAGAAAATTCTAATAGATTTTTTATCAAACTCGACATTCGGTTCACCCCATCCACCGCAAAAGAAATAAACTGACGACCATCGTCTTCTATCCGATCTCCGTATTTTCTTTCCAGGAGTTGGATAAAATTACCAATCATACGTAGCGGTTCCTGTAGATCATGGGAAGCAACGTAGGCAAACTGCTGGAGATCAATATTTGACCGCTTCAGTTCCAGGTTGATTTCTTTCTGGTGAATCATCCTGCGTTCAATCTCTTCCTCCAATTCCCGATTGTGGTGGGTTAGTTTGTCCATTAACTGATTGATTTTGGCCTCCCCTTCTTTTTGCTGGGTTAGATCATTCCAAATCGCAAAAAAGATTTCTTCACCGTGAAGTTCATATTGCGTAAGAGTAAAAAGTACCGTATGATTATTACCATTAATATCCGTGATTACCCATTCAAAACTATGACTGCCCAACGCACGAGCTTTATCAGTCATCCCCTGAAAAACTTTCATTGACAATTGTCCATCATTCTGTACAATGGGCATTAATTTTTTTAAGGAAGTTTGCTTCAGTTCTTCTTTAGTTTTAATACCCAAAAAATTAAGTGCAGGTTGATTGCTGTTAATTATTTGATTTTTATTAAATAAAAATAATGGAAAAGGAGCGTGTTCAAAAATATTTTTAAACTGAGATTCACTCTTGGAAAGTGCGGCCTCCGCGGCTTTCTTTTCCGTCAAATCCTGAACGATCACCATATCCTGGATAATTTCTCCTTCGGCATTCCGAATTAAAGAAACCGTGATACGAACCGGCATTAATGCGCTATTTTTATGTATAAAATCCATTTCAAATTCTATGGACTTTTGTTCCCCCGAGATTAGTTTGGAATAGCGACTGGTCCGTTCGTCTAAATAGTTTTTTGGAACAATGTCTGATATTTTCAACTGATACATTTCTTCGGGAGTATACCCAATAAGACCCAAAAATTTATGATTAACATACTTAATTTTTTCAACTCCTTCGGTCACTATAATTCCAACTGGTGCATTTTCAAAGAATCCTCGGAATAAACTTTCGTTGCTTTTCAGTTCACGAGCAGCTATTTTTTCTTTGGTGACATCCCTAAATGTCCAGACTCGTCCGGTAAGAATTTCGTCTATCCTGTGCGGCTGAGTAGTATAACTAATAACTCTTCCGTCTTGAAATTCTATCTCCCCGTTGGCAATTGCTTGCTTTTTTTCTTCCATCTGACGGTAGAGCTGAATAAACTCTCCCGGATTTTTTCCCGTATCCACAACACCGTATAAAAAATCGTTTTCGTTGGGATTCTCAACATTTATACTCCATATATCTGTAAACAGACGATTATACTGACCAATCTTACCATCGTAATCAATGAAAGCAATTCCGTTACTAGTTGATTCCAGGGTTGCGTTAGATTTGGCAATTGATTGTTGTAAAGCATTTTTCGTGGTTTTTAATATTGAGTACCGCCGCTCTAGTATTCTGCTTACGTAGCCAATCAGAAAAAATTGATAGATTATATTCCCCGCTGTAAAAACCGGTACGTAAGCAGCCTGCTCTTGAAGAGGATAAAAAGGTTCGAGATAAAAGAAACTGAATGCTATGAGTAACTCACAGCTGAGAAAGAACCAGGCAAAGAACTTTCGATGAGCAATATTTTCATTTAAAAAACAATTGATTAAAAGGATATTAATCAAAAAAGTAAAGGACATGACCTCTCCTCCGTATAAAATCGAAAAGGCACAAAAAGCAATACTACTTCCTACGAGAAAGATATTAATACCTGTAGAAACCTTTATTTTTTTACAGATAAAAAAACAAAATACTTTCAATATAATTAGTCCAAATGAAAAATACATCAACGGAATACTACCGAGCATCCAGCTATAGATAAAATTAATTACCAAAAAGGCTGATAGTGTATACACGGAAATTTTCAGAAGATGATCTTCGGAATAATTGTGCATTAGGATTTTCATTCTATTATATATAGAACGATTTACTTTAGGGACTAAACTAGCCATATTTTTGTATTTCTCAACAGAAATATAAGCAGCAATTGTGCCTAAAAGTAGGAGTCAACCTAATTCATCAAAATTATTTATATACCAAAAGCACATCCGTCCATTATCGTCAAAAGTCATTATGAAGTAATATTTCGGACTTGAAATATTCAATTTTATAGCTGTACAATCGGGGAAAAGGAAAACTGAAAGGCAGTTTTTTTTGAAAATTGTGGAATCTTATTAAGTCGTGATAGCTTTATACGATTAAGTCGTGATAGTTTTTGTCTTATTAAATCGTGTTAACTTTGTCTTATTAAATCGTATCACTTTTTAAAATTAAGACTATGAGTAGCCAGATTACATTATC
>CALLLR010000041.1 GCA_938008185.1 uncultured Saprospiraceae bacterium | reverse complement strand
AAACCTCCTTTTAACCCTTCTCCACCTCCGTCTCTGATAAAACTACCTACAGTTGCCACCTCTAAATTACCTAGTATGGCAATCGCCGAAACGACACCAATGGCCACCAGTGCCTCCGGTAATTTTTTGTTAATCATTGGTAAAAAGTGCATAATCGCCATGGTCAAGAGTACCAGACCAATCATCGTATAAAGAGCTGCTCCTTGCAACCAAGTCGCCACACCATTATTTATCTCCTTAAACATTCCTAACTGTGAAAGAAAAATCACAATCGCCAGACCATTCACAAAACCCATCATCACCGGATGCGGAATCAATCGGACAAATTTTCCCAACTTCAGAAATCCTACGGTCATCTGAATAAAACCCATCAGGATAACGGTCGCAAAAAGATAGTAAAGACCCAGATTTTCCGCTGGTTCTCCCATCGCATTACCGGTGGCAACCAAACTGACCATCACCACGGCCAAAGCTCCCGTTGCACCACTAATCATCCCAGGTCGTCCACCAAAAATAGCCGTAATCAAACCAATCATAAAGGCGGCATATAAACCCACCAATGGATCAACCCCCGCCACAAAAGCAAATGCCACCGCCTCGGGAACCAGTGCCAAAGCCACCGTTAATCCACTCAGAATATCATTCTTCGCATTTCCCGCTCGTTGTCTAATAAAATCTACCATAAAAAAGCTTTTTGAAAAAACCGCAATAATAACCCTTTTAAGCGCAGTTTTTAGGGTGAAAGTTGCGTTATTCGCCAACCTTTAATTTTTCGGAATTGTCTTACTAGGCAATAACTTATTGTTTATCTTACAATAAGTAGGCCATATGTCTTGAAAATTGCATGTTTGGAAAATATAGTATGGTAATTGAGGTAATTGACCATTTTAAAAATTTTTGATAAAATTTCGTTAATTGTGGAAGAATCTGGTAAATTGGGTGTTTTACGCTAAAAATCATCCTGTTTTGGCTGGAGGCAAAAGCGACGATCCAGGGAAAAACTTAAAAATGGTATATAATTTTTTTATGATAGAATGAATTTTATCAATTCATCAATTTAACAACGCATGGCTAAAGTAACCGGAATAGGAGGAATCTTCTTTAAAACCAAAGACGTCCAAAAAACCAAGGACTGGTATCAACAAAATCTGGGACTTGCAACCGATCAGTGGGGCACCAATTTTGAATGGCGTTCTGCCCGCGACCCGAGCCAAAAAGGGTTTACCCAATGGAGTCCTTCTCTACCGGACAGCCAATTTTTCGGCAACAGCGATCAGCAATTTATGATCAACTACCGGGTCGATGATCTGGAAGAATTGCTCAAAAAACTGGCCACCCAAGGCGTCAAAATTTTCGACAAAATAGAAACATTCGACTACGGAAAGTTCGCTCACATCGAAGACCCAAATGGCCACAAAATCCAACTCTGGGAACCAAACGACCTAGCCTACGATAAAATAGTAGAGGGACGAACGTTTTGAAGATTGTTGAGATAGTCCAATTTTGAGGTAATTTTTTTTTTAGGGGAGGCCGTGTGGTGGCTCTTTTTTTGTTCTTGCCCTTCTCACCTCCCAGCCTCCCAGGGGGAGTGGCTGCCTCCCGCGCTTTGGTTACTGGTTTCTCTCCTATTTTTTTTTCCTCGTTGAGCTTTGGGGCTGCATTTTGAAGAATCGGGCCGATAGGAAGGGTTAATTTCCCTCTTTTAGCAGTGTTCGCGGGCAGGGTTCTCCTTTAAGAGTTAGAGGTGAGCGCTGGCAAATTCTCATTTACTCGTTGATCCTAAAAGATTATTTTTATGGATAAAAACCAATTCGCACATCAACAAATCCGCACTAATCCTTCACCTCCTTCGCCAAATCCACCAAAAATGCGTACTCCTTCGCCGTCTCCTTATTTCGCTTAAAGCGACCAGAAGCACCACCGTGGCCGGCCTCCATTTCCGTAGAGAGCAACAATAAATTGTCATCCGTCTTCATATCCCGTAATTTGGCAATCCACTTTGCCGGCTCCCAGTATTGAACTTGCGAATCATGTAAACCCGTTGTGATCAACATATTTGGGTATTCCTTTTTTTCAATATTATCGTAAGGACTGTAAGATTTGATATAATCATAGTAGACCTTATCTTTTGGATTTCCCCATTCGTCAAACTCTCCCGTAGTCAACGGAATGGTTTCATCGAGCATCGTCGTCACCACGTCGACAAAAGGAACCGCGGCAATGACCCCACGCCACAAATCAGGACGCATATTCACTACCGCCCCCATCAGCAACCCACCTGCGCTACCGCCCATCGCGAAAAGGCGATTCGGATCTGCGTATTTTTCGGCAACCAAATATTCGGCACAATCAATATAATCCGTGAAGGTATTTTTCTTTTTTAATAATTTTCCGTCTTCGTACCATTGTCGTCCCATCTCCTGTCCGCCCCGGATATGGGCAATCACGTAAACGAATCCACGATCCAGTAAACTTAATCGGGCCGCGCTGAAATAAGGTTCCATATTAGCACCATACGAACCATAAGCGTACAAAAGCAGGGGAGCGGTACCATCTATTTTGGTTCCTTTTTTATAAACCAAAGAAACCGGAATCTCTGCTCCGTCTCTCGCCGTAACAAAGAAACGTTCGCTCTGATAATTGGTTGGTTTAAAGTCCCCAACAACCTCTGTTTGTTTCCTTTGTTCGAGCTTTCGGGTTTTCATATTATAATCAAAAATCGTTGCGGGGGTCGTCATCGACTGATAGCCCAGACGTACGATCTCCGTATCCATTTCGGCGTTTGTGCTGGTGTAAGCTAGATAAGCTTTTTCACCAAAATCTATATAATGATCCGAACCATCATCTCCTATCACGCGGATATTAGTTATACCATTTTTTCTTTCGGAAACTACCATGTAATCGTCGAATAGATCTATATCTTCCAAAAGTACCTCATCGCGATTAGGAATTACCTCTTTCCAATTTTCAAGACCGGTGTTTTTGATATCGGTCTCCATGAGTCGGAAATTTTTGGCTTTGTAATTAGTAACGATATAAAATTTATCATTTTTATGATCAAAGCTATACTCCAGATTTCCGGCTCGGTCACGAGGTTGAAAAATACGGAATTCACCATCCGGATTATCCGTTTCCAGGATTCGGTATTCGTTGGTTAGCGTCGCAAAGGAACCGATGACCAGATATTTTTGTGAAGTGGTTTTATAAACAAAAGTCCGGAAAGTTTCGTCGGCTTCGTGATAGATTTCGGTATCCTGAGCCGCATCGGTACCCAATTTGTGTTTGAATATTTTATAAGAACGCAGCGCATCATCTTTTACACTATAAAAAACCGTTTTATTATCGGCAGCCCAGGTAACCGAACCCGTCGTATTGGGGATATGATCTTCCAGCATTTCGCCCGTTTTGAGATTTTTGAATCTAATGGTATAAATTCTTCGACTCAGGGTGTCTTCTCCATAAGCCAGGATTTGATTGTCGGGGCTGACGTTCAGTCCTCCAGTTGCATAATATCCAAAATCCTTGGCTAATTCATTCACGTTCAGCATGACCTCTTCTTTGGCAGAATCGGTGGCCGGTTTACGGACATAAACCGGGTACTCGTTTTCTTCCTGGTATTGAGTTTGGTAGAAATAACCATTCCTTCGGTAAGGAACAGAGGTATCGTCTTTTTTGATTCGTCCGACAATTTCCTGGTAAATGGTTTCCTGTAATGCTTCGGTATGCTCGAGCATTTTTTTGGTGTAAGCGTTTTCTGCCATCAGATAGTCAATGACTTCTGGTGAAGTACGTTCGTTTAGCCAGTAATACGGATCTATTCTTGTGTCTCCGTGTTGAGTAAGTTCCTTGTTGATTTTTTTTGCAACGGGTACTTGTATATCTTTTTTCATTTTTGTAATTGTTTGGTCCCCCGAACATCCGGTGGCACCCCCTATAAAAAGTAACGACAAAGAAAAGAATAAGTTTTTATTTTTACTATTGAGTTTCATGATAATGATATTAGTCACCAAAAATGTTTGAATGGTAGTTACTTTGACCTAGTAAACCTTTATGTAGATAATTATTTCTGGCTATCCTTAATTAGCCGAGAGAGAGGATTGGCTAGGATAGATTTCAGAGCTTGATTTGGAATCGGGCGCAAATTTACGAATAAGTTATTAGAAAAATAGAAACATCCTTCCTTTAAAATTGTTTATTGTCCCCCTAAAACGGGAATTTATCTGGCTGAATATTATTGGCCTTCCTAAAATTATTAGCTAACTTCCTCCTTATTAAGTTTAAAATACTTCAAAAAGCCTTAATATTGTCGAGTTAATGAAATTAGATACTTCATACCGACAAATTCTTGCGATATCATTACCCATCATGTTGGGGAGTGCTGTACAAAACATTATTGCCCTGAGTGATAGTGTATTTCTGTACCATTTGAGCGAGGTAGATTTTGCGGCCATTGGATTTGTCGGTGTTTTTTACCTGATTATTGCGGCGATTGGTTTCGGGTTTTCCAAAGGAGGACAGATTTTGATTGCCCGCCGGATGGGAGAACGCGATCCGGACCAGGTAGGAAGAACCTTTTATGCCATGCTTTATTTTGAACTAGGACTGGCGCTGGTCATGTTTCTCTTTATGCAGTATGGGACGGGGTTGTTCTTTGCGGCCTTCGTCAACTCTGATATTATTTACGAAAAAAGTCTGGAATACATCGAATATCGCTCCTTTGGGGTGTTTTTTAGTTATGCGGGAGTGGCGATTATTGCGCTTTATACCGGGGTAGCCCGGACCTGGTTTATCGTAATCGATACCCTGATTCTGGCGGCGGTGAACATTGTGTTGAACTATGGATTTATTTTCGGTCATTTTGGACTACCCGAAATGGGGATTGCCGGGGCCGGATTGGCTAGTTCGATTGCGGAAGGGATCGCTTTTATTTGCTTCTTTATCTATATTTTATTTGATAAAAAAGCCCGGCTATACGGACTATTCCGGTTACCCAAGCTTGACTGGACACTGATCAAGTTACAATTATCTATGAGTACACCGATCGTTGCCCAGTCGGTGGTAGGACTTGGTAGCTGGTTTGTATTTTTTGGAATTGTAGAAAATCTGGGAGAACGCTCGCTGGCAATTACCAATCTGACCCGTATGGTCTATCTGGTCTTGTCCATTCCGACCTGGGGATTTGCTTCGGGTATCAATACGTTGGTCAGTAATTTTATTGGTCAAAAGCGGAGAGAAGTGGTAATTCCGATTGTTTGGAAAACGGCAAAAATATGTCTGTTGACAACCGTAATTATTTCCGTTCCCGTTATTTTCTTTCCGGAACAGATACTCTATCCATTATTGGGTGGAGAAGATATGTCTTTGATCCGGGATTCCCAAACAACCTTATATGTCCTTTTTGGGATCATCACCCTTTTTTCCGTTGGCGGCGTGTTTTTCAACGGACTGGTTGGGACGGGTGCTACGATGTATGGACTGAAAATTCAAGCCCTCTGTGCTGTTGGATACCTGATTTATATTTATATTGTTGTAGAATTTACGACCGGTGGCCTCGAATGGGCCTGGGCTTCCGAGATTTTTTACTGGATCATTATGACGGGTTTGGCCTGGATGTATTTAAAAGGGAAGAACTGGCATCGGTTTAAGTTTTAGGAACCTTGTCTGGGTAAAAACGCTAATTACTTAAAGCTCTTTTTTTTAGCTGTAGTAATTACTTGTTTTTTTTGTGGCAAACATAAATTTTGTCTTGTTCCCGTAAGATCACAATGAATATTGTTTGAAGAAATAAAAATGCAAAATCAACCGCCTTTCTTCTGGACCACCTGCCCCGAGTGCCACGGCCGTGGCAGAACCAACCGAAGGTTCCGCAAAAAAAAGCGACTCAAATACCAACGAAAACTAGAACAATTTAACAAAAACAAAAAGACAGGAACTCCTCCCGTTCGTCCCAAACCAAACCTGTTGATCTGTGAAACCTGCGCTGGCTCCGGCTTGTTTCCTGCCGATGCACACCCAAAACCAGATACGGAAAATTACCCACACATAGCCATCATTGGTGGCGGAATCGGAGGTACCGCATTAGCGGTAGCTTGTCTTCATCGGAGCATTCCTTTTACATTGTACGAATGGGATAAAAGCTTTGATGCGCGTTCTCAAGGATACGGACTCACATTACAACAAGCGAGTAGAGCCATGCAAGGATTTGGCCTTTCCTCGCTAACGGCAGGGGTAAATTCCAGCCGGCATCTGGTGCATACACCCGAAGGCAAAGTGGTCGGTGAATGGGGCATGAGAAATCAAGTGAAGTTAAATCCTGATAAGGCACCAAAGCGAATCAATGTGCACATCGCCCGGCAGGCTTTGCGTCTTGCGTTACTCGAACAACTCCCCGGCCGCGATGTGGTGCAGTGGGGTCATCAGTTGGTAGATTTTAAGCAAGTAGGCGATGGAACCGTAGAGCTGAATTTTCGGGTAAACGGTAAGCCGAAAACTGCTAAAGCGGACTTGGTGGTAGGGGCGGATGGGATTCGAAGTACCGTGCGTCGCTTATTGATTGGAGAAGAAACAACTCCTTTGCGTTATCTTGGCGTGATTGTAATTTTGGGTATTTGTCCGCTGGAACAACTCAAAGGCGTTGATAGTGATTTATTGGATATGGCGACGGTTTTTCAAACGGCAAATGGCAACGAACGAATTTACATGATGCCTTATGCGTCGGATTCGATTATGTGGCAATTGAGTTTTCCGATGACGGAAGAAGCTGCCAAAAAATTGAGTGCGCGAGGACCCGAAGAACTCAAGCAAGAAGCCATTCGCCGGACCCCGTGGCACGACCCGATTCCAGCCATTTTAAAGGCGACCAAAGCGGAACTGATTTCTGGCTATCCGGTGTACGACCGCGCCATTCTCGAACCCCAATTATTAGAAAAAGCAGGACCGATTACCTTACTGGGAGATGCCGCACACCCGATGAGTCCCTTTAAAGGACAAGGAGCTAATCAGGCTTTGCTGGATGCATTGAACCTGGCCCGGGGAATCGCGGAAGGCTGCCAACCGATGTCCGAATGGCGTACGAAAGGCATTCGAAACAAGGTGTTGAAAGAATTTGAAATGGAAATGTTGAAGCGTACGGCTGCCAAGGTAAAAGATTCGGCGGCGGCGGCTAAATTTTTACATTCTGAAATTGCACTGGAGGAAGGAAATTCGCCGAGGGGGCGGAAGTTTAGGAATAAGGGGAAGTCGGAATAGGAGACTAACACCCATTTTAGATTTTGAGAAATGGTATTACAAAAAAATGTTTTCATGAAATTCAAAAATTGGCTATTTTATCTTGTTGTCATCATTTCTTTTTGTCAATGTAAGGTCTATCAAGATCCATATGAATATGAAGAGGATCAAAGACCAACTAGTAGAGCTAGCAATAATATGAAGCCTGCCGGAGAAGAAGGAGAGTGTTTTGCAAAATGTTTAATTGCAGATAAATTGGAGTATCGAACGGGCGAGTACGCAGTATTTACCGGAGATGAGGCTTTAGAAAACGTAGATATTGAATATAGGAAAATAGTTATTCAACAAAGCCGTCAAAAATGGATAAAAAAGAAAACAGATCGAAATTGCAAGACTGTAGATGGCAAGGGGTGTTACACCTGGTGCTTGGTAGAACAACCCGAAAAAGTTGAAAGAATAAAAGTTTTGGTTGATACTACTCAATCCAGGAATTTTGAAATAAGATATATTGAATATGAAGTAATGCTGGAAAAGGGTGGATTCACAGAATGGAAACCCATTCTATGTAAAGCTGATTTATCTGATTCAATTATTCGTCAAATTCAGAATGCGCTCAGAGAAGCTGGCTATTACCATGGAGAAAATTCAAAATATATGAATGTCGAAATCAAAGCCAGTCTGGTGACTTTTCAAAAAGACCATAATTTACCAATAGGAAATCTGGATTTTGAAACATTAGCTGCTTTAGGATTCACGATAGAGTGAGCAGGGGACAGAGCTGCATTTGATTTAAAAAACTAAATAAAAATCGCTTTATCAAGAGCCATCTACCTCTAAATAGTATTCGATAGTTTTCAATGAAACCAACCTGTCTAAACCCTTTCGTTCATCTGCATATTTCCAATAACGGGATCGTCAAAGCCTGCTGCGTGGCGAATATCCCGTTTGGAAATATCAATGAGCAAAGTTTGAAAGATATCTGGAATGGAGCGGCAATTAATGACTTGCGAGATAAATTTCGAGCGGGAAAAACGGACCCCCGATGTGCGGTCTGCCATAATATTGAAGCGGTCGGTGGCAAAAGTATTCGGATGGAAACAAACGAAAAATTTCAGCACCTAACAGTAGACCCGGTCCCGAATTTGCCCGTTTATTTTGATATTCGATTTTCCAATATCTGTAACTTCCGCTGCCGGACTTGCTATCACGGCGCCTCTTCAAAGTGGTTCAATGACGCGAAAGTACTCGGGACCAATATCGGTGAAAAAGCAATTATTAAAAATATTGAGGATGTCCAGGCTTTTATTAAAAAAACAGGAAAAGCATTACTGGAAGCGGAAGAATTCTACTTCGCCGGAGGAGAACCATTAGTAACCGAAGAACATTATATCCTGCTGGAATGGCTGATTGAAAATAAAGCGACCAAAGCACGGCTTCGCTATAACACTAATTTTTCAAAACTTCAATTTAAACACTATGATGTCCTCCAGCTTTGGCAGCATTTTCCGGAGGTAGAAATCCTTGGGAGTATCGACGCCACCGGTAAACTCGGCGAATATATCCGCAAAGAAATGGATTGGAATTCGATTCTAATCAATCGGGAGAAAATACGGGGTTTACCTAACGTGACCTTTAAAATCGCGCCTACCATTTCGGTTTTAAATATTCATCACTTGATCAACCTCTACGAAGAATGCGTAGAAAATAAAATGATTGAACCGGAAGATGTATATATCAATATCCTCGAGCAACCAAAGTACTATAATATTCAAATTCTGAAAAGCGAAGAAAAAGAAAAAATTACCCGGCAAATATTGAATTCATTTACCGAAAAAACACCCATCTCCATAAAAAAAGCTTTTCAGGAAATAATGGATTATATGAATGCAAAAGATCGCGCTAATCTCTGGCCTTTGTTTGAACAAAAGACAAAAACTCTGGACGAATTGCGGGGAGAAAATTATAAAAAATTTTAGATTTGAATGGGCTTAGGCGTATGAGTTTTTAAACAACTTCTATTAAAAAATAATGGTCTTAAAGCTTCCTTTAATCATTTGGGTTCTCACCTTTCCATAATTACCCCGAATATTTATTCTTCCACAAATGGTATCTCCTTTTTCAAAACTATTCTGATTTATGATTAAATGGTCAAAATAAACATGGGCATAATTAAGTTCTGTATCGAAACCACCAGGCCAGCATCTCAATTTAATATGTCTACGATTATTAGGGAAACAAAGCCCTACATTATCGTAAAAGTTTTCGTGTAGCATGGTGATTTCTACTGTGTCATTATCCATATTTGCGGTACATGAATTATACTTTTGGATTAGATAATCTTTAAAATTCTCTTTTACCTCCACTAGTTCTACGGTAGATTTTGCAAATACTCTTTTTTGGACCAGATTTTTGTTAAGAGATGATTTTCTTTTTTTTGCTTCCTCTATAATTTCTTGCACGCTTATACTATCCTTTTTTATGGAACCGGGACTGGTATAAAATCTGCAAATTGATGATTTACAACACTCTAAATGATGTTGGTTACTCAATTTTTTTGGAGTCAAATTCTTGTAGAAATAAAACAAAGTAGAAAGTAAAAGTATGATCGTTCCTATTTTTAAAACCTGATTATTCATAACTTTGAAAATAACTATTGTTTAAAGAACTGAGTAGTAAAGCATTCCCTGGAAATCAAAAGCAAGGATTAATTTCCACCACATTGACCAATTAACGTTGCCACCAATCCCGTCCAGCCCGTCTGATGTGACGCTCCTAATCCTTCTCCTTCACACCCGTGAAAATATTCAAAAAACAAGATTAAATCTTTGAAGTGTGGATCTTTTAGGTAAAGGCTATCAGGGCCGTAAACTGGACGATATCCTTGCTTATTTTTTCTAAAAATATCGATTAATAAATTAGAAATTTTATCCGCCACTTTATCCAGTTCGATGGTCTTTTTTGCGTTTACGGGTAGGCTGGTTTTTAAGGCTTTACCAAAATATTCGTGGTAGGTTTCCAAAGATCGAATCAATAAATAATTCATCGGAAACCAAATGGGCCCCCGCCAATTAGAATTACCCCCAAAGATACTTGATTGAGATTCACCCGGTTCGTAACTCAAACCAAACTGCTGCCCGTTGATCGTTATATGGTAGCCATCTTTATGAATCTTCGAGAGCGAACGAATCCCGTAAGGACTTAAAAATTCTTTAGGATCTAATAGTGCTTTTAAAAGTTTCTTTACCTTTCTTTTTGGCAATAGGGACAATAGAATATCTTCGTTCTCTTTCATCTCTTCTACTACCAAATAATTATGATGTTTTACGCGATAGCTACGATGATACTTGAGTCGTTTATAAAAATCGGGGAGTTGCTGAAGTTTTTCTTTTTCTAATATAAAGGTGGCAAAGAGGGTAGAAAGGCCTACCAGCGAGCGTACGCGTACGGGAACATTTTTTCGGTGATCATTCGGGAAATTAATTACGTCGTAAAAGAATCCTTCGTCCTCATCCCACGCATTATTTTTTCCTTCTCCAAATTCATTTAACGAAGCGGCAATCAAAATGAAATGCTCATAAAATTTGGTGGCAACATCTTCAAAGGTACGGTCCACCAGCGCAATCTCAATTGCCATCTCCAGCATATTTAAACAATACATTCCCATCCAGGCCGTTCCATCGGCTTGATCCAGCGTTCCACCTCCGGGTACGGCATGGGAGCGATCAAAAACTCCGATATTATCAAGTCCTAAAAAGCCTCCTTCAAAAATATTATTGTCATTACTATCCTTTTGATTAACCCACCAGGTGAAATTGATCAGTAGCTTTTGGAAAGCCTGCTTTAAAAAATCAGTATCTTTTTTACCGGTTTTGCGCAAACCGATTTTGTAAACTTCCAGACAACCCCACGCGTGAACGGGTGGATTCACATCTCCAAATGACCACTCGTAAGCGGGTAGCTGACCATTAGGGTGAACAAACCATTCCCGTAAAAACAATAGCAGTTGATGTTTGGTGAATTCAAGGTCAAGCTCTGCCAGCGGCACTGCGTGAAACGCCAGATCCCAGGCTGCATACCACGGATACTCCCATTTGTCCGGCATCGAAATAATGTCCATGTTGTTCAGAGTTCGCCAGTTGGAATTTCGACCATTTTTACGTTGTTCCGGTGGGTTGGGGCGTGACGGATCTCCATCCAACCAGGTATTTACATCAAAGTAGTAAAACTGCTTGGTCCACATCATACCTGCATAAGCTTGCCGCTGAATATTCAAAAGTTCGGGGTCTTTACTGGCGGGACAAAGGGTGTTGTAAAATTCGTCGGCTTCTTTTTTTCTTTTAGTAAAGGTCTTTTCAACCATTGCTCCAAAAGCAGAACCCGATATTTTTTGATTGGTAATTCTTAAATAAAAAACCATCTCCTGGCCACCATCAATCTCCCGGTGGTAGTATGCCGACATTTTGGTACCGGATTGCTTTTTCTTAAAAACGGAAAAATCCTGTTCAATAATCGCATCATTAATCAAGTCTTTGACGAATGGTGTTTTATTTTTTTGGTGAAAAATTCGTTCGCGGTTGGTCTCGTTTTCAGTGTACAGCATTTTATCCGCCGTCGCAAAATAAAAATAGTAAGGATGATCCATCGTAGGATGCTTCACTTCCACGGCTTGTTCGCCTTTTGTTTTATGGGCCATGGTTTTTAAAACCGGTTTTTTCATCTCCGGATCAGGAGACCATACATTTCTAAACCATAAAGTAGGCATCAAATGAATCGGTGCAGCGTTCTTACTACGATTGGCCACCGTTATTTTAATTAAAGTATCCTCTCCTGTGACTTTGGCATATTCGGAAAAAACATCAAAATAGGCTTGGTTATCAAATACACCCGTATCCGTAATTTCGAATTCTCTAACTTGCCGGTCCAGCTTGGCGTTGGCGTTTACTAATTCGCCGTAAGGAAAAGCGGCATGTGGATATTTATACAAAGTTTTCATGTAGGAATGCGTCGGGGTGCTATCCAGGTAGTAATACAATTCCTTAACATCCTCGGCGTGATTACCTTCGTTTCCATTCAGCCCAAAAAGCCGCTCTTTGATGATTGGATCCTGACCATTCCATAAGGCCAGCGAAAAACAGGTTTTACAACGAATGTCAGAAATTCCCATCAGGCCATCTTCTCCCCAGCGGTAGGCGCGACTACGGGCGTGATCGTGTGGCAAATAGGACCAGGCCTGACCATTGGGGCTATAATCTTCACGGACGGTTCCCCACTGTCG
>CALLLR010000040.1 GCA_938008185.1 uncultured Saprospiraceae bacterium | reverse complement strand
ATCAGGAGATTTGACTTTAATAAGATAGACTTTTCTGATTAAAACCTATCATCTAAGAATTTTAGGGTTCAAATCCTTGCCCTTTCTCCTTCCCCAAATCCACCTCCCGATCATCCATCCCCAACTCCTCCACCGAATCTGGCACATTCGGAGGAGGGGAGTCAAAAAAGCCCTCCTGCTTATACTGCTCCGCTCCTTTAGCCAATCCTATGAAAAAAGGGTTCTCCTTATCCACCATACCCTGCTGTAATTTCTGCGAAAGTTTTGGGTTCATTTTTTCCAGCAAATAACCTGCGTTAAAACCCTTTTTAATTTCAAGCTGTTGCTTCTTTTCTGCGTCGTCCATTAGAAAGTATTTTTTGCGTGAGCCTCCAGATATTCCAGAATGGAATCCCAATCATAGAGGATTAATTTTCTAGTAGGTTGCGAATATCGAATGGCTCCCGAATCCCGAAGTTTCTGCATCGTAGTACGAGAAGTAACACGCAATAATTTCATGGCCTCTTCGTCGCTGATCCATTTATCATGCTGAGAAGTATCTTGGTCTTTCAGCTTACCCACCACCTCTTCCACCAAAGCGTAGAACGCTTCGAACTCCAGACAAATGACGTTCAAATTACTGCTAAATTCGGCCATGTACCAAAGCTACGAAATAGAATTTAAAGGTGGGGGAAATATTTTAGAAGAAAATTAGGAAGGAAAATCGAAGATGAAAAATGTTGTACCTATGTTGTACCCAAGCTTTTAA
Organism: uncultured Saprospiraceae bacterium; assembly: GCA_938008185.1. Taxonomy (GTDB): domain Bacteria; phylum Bacteroidota; class Bacteroidia; order Chitinophagales; family Saprospiraceae; genus JALZUU01. The sequence goes on along the minus strand of CALLLR010000040.1, from coordinate 13,558 downwards.
AAACAAAAAAGCCGAGTCGTTAAACTCAGCTTAATTCCCTGATTATCAGGCTAGTACCCCCGGGGGGAATCGAACCCCCACTCCCGAAGGAACTGGATTTTGAATCCAGCGCGTCTACCAATTCCGCCACAAGGGCATGGTGGTACTTTTATCCGGCAAACTTACCCAAATTTTCCCTAATCCGCAACAAATATCGCTTTTTCAAATAATAATCTACTACCCCATCCAGCCCTTCGTTCGTCGTGGGATCTGCGTCAAAACGGACGAGTAAAGGCGTCACTTCCTGCTCTAAGGCAGCTTCTTTTTGTTCCAGTTGTGCCCGGATGTCAGCCACGACCGCCGGATCGGGATCAAACTCCAGTTCCATCAGGCCTTCGTTCAGTTCCATCATCTCCATCAAAAAGTCGGGTGGTAGTTTATTCGAGCCTTCCTCCCCCAGCGCTTCCCGCAGCGTCAACACATATTTCATGCGCCGATCGGGATTCCGCAAGGTTTCGTACGCTTCGTTATTCAAAGTCGACAACCGCAAAATTTCCGCTTGTTTTTCTTCCGATTCCAACGTATAAAAATCCGGATGGTATTTTTTACTCAATGCATAAAATCGCTTCCGCAATGCTTCCGCATCTACCCCAAAACTCACCGGGATCTCGTAAAATTCAAAGTAGTTCATGTATGTATTCTAATGAATAATTTTTTAATTAATAAAAGTAATCTTAGTTTTTCACAAAACTCAAAACTCAAAACTCAAAACTCAAAACTCAAAACTCAAAACTCACCAACTCAAAACTTTTACCATAAAAACACAATCAAAAATCTACCAATCCGTATATCAATAAATCCACACATCCACCAATCTACACACCCCAAACCTCTATCTCCATAATCGCATCCACGTGTGCCTGCGCGATCTGGTCTCGTACCTCATTACTCAGCAGTCGAATACATTCTGCTTTGTTATTGTAAAAACCATTTTCGGTCAGTACTGCCGTCATCCCCGTTTTACGGAGCACATAAAACTGATTGCCCGGACGAGACTTAATGTGTCGATTTTTAAAACCTGTTTTCTCTACCAAATGTTTTTGAAAAACGGCAGCCATTTTTTTACCGCGGCGACTATTGTGATAAAACCAGGTTTCAATGCCACTGATGGAAGGATCAGACCACTTTCCGAAAGGAGCGGGAGCGGCGTTCGCATGCACCGAAACAAACAACTTGGGTAAAGACGAAGACTTTTGGTTAACTCGATTGACACGACCTTCGAGAAAATTATCCGTATTCACTTCCGGTACAACAATATAGTAGGCGACGCCAATTCTTTTTAAAATGATTTCGATCCGACGCACAATATCACGGTTAAAGCGGTACTCTAATAACTGGCGACCGTCTTCTAATACCGGCGACCGCTTTCCAGCCGTTTTGCTTCCGTGGCCGTTGTCCAGGCACCAAAGGTAGCGCTGCGTATGTGGCTTGGTATTCTCCGTAGGCTCCTCGTCCTGGGGTGGATTGACGATGACCGTTCCGGGTATATCCGGAATTTCAGGTAGGTCAATAGTAACCGGATCTTCCTCAGCAATAATGACGGGATCCTGCTCATTGATCACCACTATTTCAGGCGCATCGGGTGGGACATCCGAACCATCCTGCGGCGCAGTTACATCCACGTCACCCGTTCCGGGTTCGGGGTCGGTTAAGTCAGCATCCGGTATTTGCGGATCATCCCCCGGAATTACCGGATCTTCCGGAACCCAGGGAGGATCGGCTTCCTGCTCTTGGTCAGTAACGGGAGGATTCGTTTGTTCGCGGGAAGGAGGTGTTGTCGTTGGCTGTTTTTTTCCTCCAAACAGGCCCGCAAACAGGTTTTTAAAAAAGTCCAGTATTCCTTTTAGCATGTTAAAAAAATTTGGTGGTCAAATATAAGAATTATATCGTTAATCCTCCTGTCTGATAAATAATGCAAATCAACGTTTTTAAAAAATACTTATACACAGCAGACAAACGTCCGTAAGATGATCAACCAAAAAGTGAAATTCCAAGAGGCTAAGACTCAAATTCAAACTAAATCGGAGAAAATACATTTTCGCTCTCCCGAAAATCCACCATTATTTCAATCTGCTTTAAAAAATTTTTATAATAAAAATAATGTTGCCTATCTTGCGACCACAGATCTTTCAACTCAATCTTTTTAAGTATTATGAAACTAGAATATTCCACCTTTAAAGATAATGACCTGTTTATCCTCACTGATTTTAGATGCCAGCCTTCTCTGGATTTATTAGACAAGAAGGGATTTTATAAAATAATATGGTGCCGAGAGTACGAAACAGAAATTCAGATTGATGGATATTCAGTTGTCTTAAAAAAAGACCAGGTTATTTTTTGTACACCATTAAATGTGGTAGAAATGGATCTCCAGACTAAGGGGATTGTTGCTTTTATTTTTAACAAAGAATTCTTTTGTATACAGACCCACGACGACCAGGTATCCTGTAACGGTCTCTTATTCTTTGGCTCTTCACAACCGCAGATTGCCTCCCTAAAAGCAAGAGAGAAAAAGTTATTCAATATGATTTTCGATTTTTTTGAAGAAGAATTTAGTATCAAAGATCATATTCAGGGAGAGATGTTAAGAACCTTACTCAAGCGCCTACTCATTCTGGCGACCCGGATGATCAAAGGAAATCTTCCCGAACCAAATCTTCCCAACGCCCAGATGGATATTGTTAGAAAATATAATCTACTGGTCGAAGAACATTTTCAGGAATTACATCAGGTTAAAGACTACGCCGATCTTTTATTTAAATCCCCTAAAACATTGTCTAACCTATTTAAAAAATACGGAGAAAAATCTCCTCTCACCATCATCAACGAACGCATCCTCCTCGAAGCCAAACGCCTCCTGCTCTACTCCGATAAAAACAACGAAGAAATTGCCAGCAACCTTGGATATAAAGATGCCGGCCACTTTTCTAAATTTTTTAAAAATAACGAAGGACTTAGCCCTCTGGCGTTTAGAGCGGAACGGTTGAAAATGACCTCCTAGACCGGTTGGCCAATTGGCTTCCTTTTAACGCAAAATAGCATAAAGTAAATCCAACTAATAAATTTAGTATCAAGACCAAAGTGCTCCATCCATTTTACACAATCAATTTCAAAATTATTTAAGAAATAATCTCACCTCTACCCTCTAACAACCACAAAAGGGAAAAATCTCCTCATCAAAAGGAAAAATCTACCTATAAAAACCTGCTCTTTCCCTACATCTTTGTATTATCAAACAAGTCGACTGAATTCGACTTTATTTATTTACTATTTTAAATTCAAAATTTTATGAAAAATACATTCATCACAGCAATCAGTTTTTTCCTCCTGGTATTCTCTTTATCTGCGGCTAATGCTCAGGTACACAATCTCAAATTGGAACAGACACCCGGTGCTTTTGTCATTCAGGATTTAACCCTGTCCGAAGGAGATTACCAGTTTGAAATCGCCAACGTAGGCGTGGATCACGAAGTAGGTTTTGTGTTGGTACCAAAGGGGAAATACGAACCTACTGATCATATCAAAACAGCGTATGTAAAAACACCAGCTGCCACCAATAAAAGTTCGATGACCAACGTGGTTTCGCTAAAAGCAGGGGATTACGAATACTTCTGCCCCTTAAATCCAACCCGCAAGTACCCACTAAAAGTCACCGCACCAGCAATCATCAACCTATCGCAGATACCCGGTAAGTTTACCACAGAAGCCGTTACTCTTCGGGAAGGTGCTTATCAATTTGCAATCGCTAACGATGGTGTGGATCACGAGGTAGGTTTTGTATTAGTACCAAAAGGAAAATACGACGCGGCCGACCATATCAAAACAGCGTATGTAAGCACACCGGTGGTCAACGGAAAATCTTCGCTAACGGGCATCGTAAACCTGGAAGCCGGAGCATACGAATACTTCTGCCCGTTAAATCCAACGGCTAAATATCCGTTGACGGTCAGCAACGACATAAGAAGTATTAAACTAAACCAGACTCCAGGAAAATTTGAAACAACTTCACTGGAACTGCCAGCAGGAAGCTACCAGTTTGAAATTGCGAACGACGGCGTGGATCACGAAGTAGGCTTTGTCCTGGTACCAAAGGGAAAATACGACGCGGCCGATCATATCAAAGCGGCGTACGTAAGCGCACCCGTCGCCGACGGAACTTCTTCGCTGACGAGTGTCGTTACTTTAAAGCCTGGTCAGTACGAATATTTCTGCCCCCTGAATCCAACGGCCAAGTACGGTTTGACGGTAGAATAAAAAATTAAAAACACCCAATCTCTAAGGGATCAATTAAAGGATAAGATAGACAGATTTGAATAGATTATTTTGTTGATCCTAAAAGCTAACTCGGCAACATGCCGGGTTGGCTTTTTTTTGTTTAGAACTCTGGCAATATTCTGAAGTGAATGGATCAACAATTCGGCTTTTTCCCTCAGTAGTACAGCATCCTACTTTATCAAACTTCCATACTTGGCATACTTTTCGCACTAAACATATAATAAAAAATAACATATCTATTGTTTTAACACCAACCTCTAAGTCTCTTTCAGAGCATTCAGTAACAACGATTTTACTAAAAAAACTAGAATGACAAAGCATCATAAAAGTTTAGGCATCTCTTCAGAAAACCCCTTACTTTTACTTTTATTCTTCATTTTATCTATCGCACCTTATGCTGGTTTGAGTCAGTGTCCTGGCACGGGTTGTACCTATACGATCACCGGAACAGATGCAGGCAATTACAATGTTTACACGGGTGAAAAAATATGTCTGGAAGCTGGCGCAGATTTTACTGGTCAAATAGGTTTATATGGAGGTGAAATCCAGAATTGTGCTACCAATCCTCAGTCTTTCTCTTATTTTATTAATGGCGCTTTTCCATCTTCTACCTTCAATAATTATGGCACCTATAACATTACCAACGATCCGCCACTTCAGGATGGTATGGTGATTAATAACTATGGTACCTTTTCTGTCCTCAGTTTAAGGGTGAATAGTTCGACTGAATTTCATAATTTCGGAACGGTTATCACTGATAGTGGTGTATATATAACATCAAATGGAACTCTGATTAATTCAGGGACTATTCAAGTAAATAATGTTTTTAACATTGACGATAACACCACTTTTGATCATACCGGCGATATTTCCGCCAATCAAATTATCTTAAGGGGTACCTGGACCAGTAGCGGGGATTTTACGTCAACTACAAGTTTTACGGTGGAAAACACATCGGTAGCCAACTTATCCGGAGGATTAATTACAACCGATGATTTTTTTAATAATGGTACGACCAATGGTCTTAGTTGCGTTGATATAACCGCTACCAGCACTACCAATAATCAGGGAACCTTAACCGGAAGTATTGGCTTTGTAGATCTTACACCACCCGCCAGTGCTCCTTTTATTGATGTAAACTCTGGAACCGTGGGGCCTGATGTTCTCTGGACATCTTGTCCGGGTAGCGTGGTAGAAGAGATCTGTAATAATAGTATTGATGACAACGGAGATGGTCGTATCGACGAACCTTTTCCTGGTGGGGTACAAACCAGCATGCAGCTTTGGTTAAAAGCCGAGACGGGCACCAATACCACCGTTGATGGAAATGACGTAACTTCCTGGGGAGATCAATCAATCAATGGTTATTCTGCGGATGCGGATGTGAATTCTACGGATGATCCGACTTTTAGAGAAAATGCCATCAACTTTAATCCAGGAATTGACTTTGATGGAATCTACACCGATGGGTTTTCCGATGGTCTTCATCTGGGGAGTGATTATATTTATGCAGAAAAAGATGGACTACATGTTTTTGTGGTTTGTGATACAGACGCACCTTCAGGTACAGACAAGTATTTATTTGATTTTGGATTACAACCCAACGGTGGATATGGGATGATCTATTCAGATAATGATTATGGAATGTATACCAATAATTCGTTTGGAGGGGTTAGTACAGAACTTTTTCATTCAGAAGGAGCAGAGCCTGCTTTGGTAGAAATGAAAGTAGACTTTGACGATACGCAGGAATTCTATAGAAATGGAAATTTGTTATCCTCTATCCCCGTGACCATTCCCGATTTAGATGCCTCAAAAATTTTGGAAGCACCTGCTTACGGAGCACTGGGTGCAAGTTCGGGGCCAGTCTCCATTGGTAGAAAATCAGCCAGTTCATTTTTAGATCAAGATGGGGGTCAATTATTTAATGGAAGAATCTCTGAGGTTATTGTATTTACAGACACCCTTTCCAGTCTCGAAAAACAACAAGTCAACTCTTATTTAGCTGTCAAATACGGTTTAACATTGACCCAAAATTATCTTTCTTCCACTGGTTCCACCAAAAAAGATATCAGCGATGGTTATGCAAATAACATAGCAGGAATTGGTAGAGATGATTGTTCTGGTCTCTATCAAAAACAATCCAAATCAATTGGATCAGAAGCAATCGTTACCATCGGTCAAGGAACAATCGCTGCCACCAATGAACTCAATGGAAATACGATCCCAGCAGATGAATCCTACTTGATGTGGGGAAATAACGACGCACCGGCTAATGCCAATTGGGTCAATGCCAACGTTACTATCCCTGGCGTTGATTTTTCCAGTATTGATCGTACCTGGAAATTTTCGGAACATTTTGATATCACTAATGCCCTTTTCCAAGTAGAAGTAGACGATCCCAACTTCGACCTTCCGGCCATGCCGCCAACGGCTAATGGTATCTACTACCTATTACGGGATGACGATGGCGACTTTACCAACGGCGGTACAACTTACCAACCAATGTCCCTCGTAGCAGGAGATATCTGGGAGACCATGATTGCCGATCCTGCTAATGAATATTTTACGATTGCGGTAGGAACATCTTGTGAAGCAACGGCGCCGACGTTGACGAAGTAAATCGATAATTCAATTAGCGTAATTTATTTTCTGCTTAGAAAACCATAAAAATAATCGATACCAGCAAAGAAATCATTGCCCCAGCCCAACTTTATAATTTCTAGTGCCTCGGGCAATAAGCTTAGTGAGTTTGGAGGCAGTAATTTTACAGCTGATCAAGGCAGTAAATCCGGAGTTATGCCGTAGCATAATGAGGAATTTTCTAACGCAGAGCAAATTTAAAATAACCAGTCCATATACTCAATTAATTTATGCCCGAGGCACTAATATCCAAAATGCTTAAGCATCCGATCATCATCCCGCCAGTTGCTTTTTACTTTCACATGCATTTCCAGAAACACCTTTGATTCCAGCCACTCCTCCATATCTTTTCGGGCACTGGCCCCGAGTCTTTTAATCGCCGCTCCACCTTTACCGATGAGAATGTTTTTTTGGGAATCCCGGGCAACAAAAATCGTGGCCGCAATCCGGACAATAGGTTCATTACTTTTCGTAACGGTATTTTTAAAACTATCGACAATCACCTCGCAGGAGTAGGGAATTTCCTGATGATAAAACAAAAGTATTTTTTCACGGATAATTTCACTAATAAAAAATCGTTCATTACGATCCGTCAATTGATCTTTTGGATAGTAGACGGGACCTTCTGGTAAATTATCTGTGATCAGTTTTAATACGGTATCAACATTTTTTTTATTCAAAGCAGAAATCGGAATCGTCTCTTTGAAAGGGATCAAGTGGTTCCACCACTGGATCAGTTCAATTATTTTATCAGGCGTGCTGAGATCCGTTTTATTGATTAATAGAAAAAGTGGAATTTTCACTCTTTGCAATCTCGTAATAATTGGATCATCCTTTTCATACCTTTCTTCCGTATCCGTTACAAACAGCATCACGTCGGCATCTTCAAAAGTAGAAGCAACAAAACGGTTCATGGCCTCCTGCATCTTATAAGCCGGGTCGGAAATAATTCCGGGGGTATCCGAAAATACAATCTGGGAATCGGGCGTACTGACGATTCCGATAATCCGGTGCCGGGTGGTCTGTGGCTTATTGGTAATGATGGACATTTTTTCGCCCACCATGATATTCATCAGCGTGGATTTACCTACGTTGGGACGACCAACAATATTTACGAAGCCTGATTTATGCATTAAAATTTTGTTTTCGAAACTGTACAACCAAGTGTGTGGCCTCCCATCCCTACGGGTTCGCTAATTCATTAGCTCATCCATCCCGCACCTTTTGTTCTCCGCAATACTGCGGAGCAGGCTCTAAAGGAAAGCTTGCGCGCTGCCACACTTTAGGGAACAGTCCCTAATTTTCTAATAGTTTGACGTCCCCGTGAATGAGCGCTTCCATCAGCAATCGCAGATTTTCGGGCTTCTGGGTTCGCCAGTTGATATTATTATACCGATCGCCAAAGTTAAGATAATAATGTAACTGTGTGTCAGACATTTCCTGGGCCACGTGTTCCTGGACGTTGATCATACAAATCCAGCCCTCTTCATCCGCCACATCGTCGTACCATTCTTCGTAATAAGCATCTTCATCACCGTGAAAATTCAGGACATTTTCCATGATAAACATAAACTTATGCACGCCATGGTGCGCCAATTGATCAACAATCTCCCGCTTGACCCACATGATATCGTTATGAATAACGTCGTTCCATTCGCCCAGCAGTTCAATGGCGACAAAGCCGTCTTCATAATCGGCAAAAAGGATTTTAGCATATAAGGTTTCCGAACCAAAATGATCCCACTGAGGATGGATATAATAATTGTATATTTTTTGAGAAAAAGAAAATTCGTCGTAGGTCCGCCCGTAAAAAGGAGACTTTTCGTCTTCGGCGGCGATGTATTTATTACGCCACTTAAAATGTGGTTCGATATCGTGCATGTGGGTTATTTTTTTATAAAGATATTTATTTTTTTAGAAACTGTGATAGAAGGCTATTGACAATTAGCAATTGGCCGTTAGCTTCACAATAACATGTTTAAAGGCTCATCGAAAGTCCATTTTTATCTATCTAACAAATTCAAACTTGTAGAACAGGCCTGTAAATAGAATTTTAATATTCTCAAAATTATTTACCTTACCACTTCTATGAAAAAAATCGTCTTCACCGGTCCCGAATCTTCCGGTAAAACCACTATTGCCCAACGCCTGGCTATGGATTTTAACGCTCCACTCGTCACCGAATATGCGCGTACGTACCTCGATCAGTTAAAGCGCCCCTACAAAAAGTCCGATCTTTGGAAAATAGCTCAGGGTCAATTACTCGCCGAAGAAGAAAGTGCCGAAAACACTCCTCATTATCTGGTTTGTGATACCGACCTACTGACTATTCTGATCTGGAGTGAGGAAAAATACGGAAGCGTGGATCCCCGTATTTCGGAAGCCTTTGCTCAACAACAAACAGATCTTTATTTTTTGCTCCAGCCTACCCTCCCCTGGACTTATGATCCACAGCGGGAAAATCCTAATGACCGAAATCGCCTCTTTAAAATCTACCGAAGCAAACTCCGCCAATACCAACAACCTTATTTAGAAATAGATCCCACGGATAAAAATTTTTACAAAAAAATTAGAATTGGCTTGTCTCAACTGTTAGAAACAGTTTAAAATAAATCCCATCTGCCTGACAGCAGGCAATTATCCTCACTTTCTGTGAAAATTTTTAAATAACTCATTTAATATCCTATCAATAACCGTATATTTGCAGCAGATTTGATTAAATCTAACACTTACTGGGGTGCCGACAAGGCTGAGATTATACCCATTGAACCTGCCCGGATAATGCCGGGAAGGGAATAGTTCCTACCAACTACGCGGTGGATGTTTTGAATACATCTTAACCCTTCCTCGTTTCTCCAGAAGTGCATTTTTGAGACTGTGCGAATAAGTGTGTCATTTCGCATCCCGTACCTTGTAATTCCTAAAGGACACTTTAGAGAACAGTCCCACATTTTTTAATAACCCTATCCCGGCTCTAAACCAGGATTAACCCCTTAGTAATGCACAAAATTATACTCTTTATTGCCAGTTTGCTCTGCTCTATGTCTTTGTCCGCTCAGTATACGTTGATTGGGCATATCGTGGATAAAAATGGAATTTCCATACCCGGTGCTACCGTCGAATTGTTGACCACCAACAAAGGAGCCATGACGGGTACGGATGGTTTTTTTATTTTTCAAAAATTGAATAAAAATGTTTATCAAATACGAGCCAGTTATTTAGGCTATGAACCGATCACCAAAACGGTTAAATTAACCAAGGCCACTACCGAGATGACCCTCACACTGATCGAAGCAAATTTTGACATGCCGCTGATCGAAGTGAACGGCAACTGGGCCAACGAAAAAACGCCCATCACTTATACCAATCTCGACGCCGAAGAAATTCAGGAACGCAACCTCGCCCAGGATGTACCATATCTTTTACGCTGGACACCTTCTACCGTAGTTACGTCGGATGCCGGAACGGGAATCGGCTATACGGGGATCAGAATACGCGGTAGTGACCCCAGCCGCACCAACGTCAGCATCAACGGTATCCCGCTCAACGACGCGGAATCTCAGGGCGTTTTCTGGGTAGATTTGCCCGACTTTGCGACCTCGGCCAACCAAATTCAAATTCAACGGGGCGTCGGAACTTCTACCAACGGTGCGGGTGCTTTCGGTGCCAGCATCAATCTTAACACCACCCGTCTTAACCCCGACCCCTTCGTGGAAATCAACAATTCTATCGGCTCTTTTGGAACGCTCAAACATAATATCAACGCCAGTACCGGATTACTAAACAATAAATTCGTAGTGGACGGAAGACTTTCCAGAATCACTTCCGATGGTTTTATTGATCGGGCTGAAGCCAGGTTGCATTCTTTTTACATTTCGGGTGCTTATCTTGGCGATAAACAGTCTTTACGGCTCAACGTATTTTCCGGTCATGAGGTCACTTATCAGGCCTGGAATGGGGTTCCTGCACAATTTATTGACACTGACAGCCTCCGCAGTTTTAATACGGCCGGAACCGAAAAAATAGACGGGGAACCGCACGATAACGAAGTAGATGATTATACCCAAACACATTTTCAACTACTTTATAATCGCAAAATTAATTCACGGTGGAACGCGGATATTAATTTTCACTATACCCGTGGTCTTGGTTTTTTTGAACAATATAAAGGAGACGAAGATTTGATTGATTATCTAGTGACCGAAGATCCAAATATCCTATCAGATGTAGTTCGCCGCCGCTGGTTAGACAATCATTTTTACGGTGCTACCTACGCACTTAATTATTTGAGTACGGACCAGAAAACACAATTTACTTTGGGAGGTGCTTTGAATCAGTATCTAGGCGGACATTACGGCGAAGCAATCTGGTCGGTCCCGACGGGAGACCTGAAAAACGCTCCCCGGTATTACGACAACGATGCGACAAAAACAGATTTTAATATTTTCGGAAAGGTCAATTATCAACTGACGGAAAAACTGAATGGTTATCTCGATTTACAATACCGACGCGTCGATTACGAATTTGTAGGATTCGATAATGATGGAACCAATGTAACCCAGGACGATCAACTCAACTTTTTTAATCCAAAATTCGGATTGGTTTATACCCCAAAATCAGGACAACGATTATACGCCAGTTTTGCGGTCGCCAACCGGGAACCCAACCGTTCCGACTACACCGAATCCTCTCCGGCGGATCGTCCGACCCACGAAACTTTATACAATACCGAAATCGGATACCGCTTCACCGGGAAGCGCGGATTTGCGGGCATCAACGGTTATTTAATGGATTATAAAAATCAACTCGCCATCACCGGACAAATAAACGACGTGGGCGAATATACCCGCCGTAACGTAGCGGATAGTTACCGATTAGGGATAGAATTGGAAGGAGCCATTGCGATTATCCGTGGCTTACAATTGAATGGAAATTTGACGCTAAGTCAAAATAAAATAAAGTCTTTTACGGAATTTATTGACAATTGGGATACGGGACTTCAAGATGAAAACAAGTTAGAAAATACGGACCTCGCCCTCTCTCCTAATGCAATTGCCGGAGCAGAATTGAGTTATGATTTTTTGAATAAAAATGACCAGCAAAGTCTGGTTATTGGTCTGATGAATAAATACGTCGGCGATCAGTTTATTGATAATACCAGTAACGAAAATACGATGCTCCCCTCCTATTTTTTCAGTGATTTGCGTTTATCCTACGACCTCATCGCTGCTGGACCTTTTGAGAATATTCGTTTGACCGTGCTGCTCCGCAATCTCTGGGATGCCAGATTTTCTTCTAACGCCTGGACGTATCGCTACCGTTCGGCTGGCTATGATGGTCGTCCTGACGATCCGTATACCCGACTGGAAGATGCGAATACCAGTACTTATAATTTAACTGGATTTTATCCGCAGGCGGGTAGAAATATTCTGGTGGGATTAAGTTTACGATTTTAAGATTGCCAGTTAACTGGTCTCGGCTGACTTAGAGCATTAGACAAAAAGTGACACAAAATTGTGGACAGTTTTCATCTTTGTTTATTGAACGTTGAACGTTTACTAAACCTATCCACATATTTTAGTGTAGGTTTAGTAAACGTGGTAACTCCCTAATTTCCCTCATTTTTATTACCTTAGCCTTCTATAAAAAAATACAACATGGCTAAAAAAATAGATATAGAAAAAAGTAGGAACGAAGATGCAATGCTCCTGGCGATCTCCCGCTGGCAACGACGACTCGAAAAGATCAAATTGGGTGGTGGAGAAAAGAAGATTGCCCGACAGCACGAAAAAGGAAAAATGACCGCGCGCGAACGCGTAGCTGCTCTGCTCGATAAAAAATCAGAATTTCTGGAAATTGGGGCCTTCGCCGGATACGAAATGTATAAAGAACACGGAGGCTGTCCGGCTGGAGGCGTCATCACCGGAATCGGATATATCAACGGTCGGCAGTGTATGATCGTCGCCAATGATGCGACCGTCAAAGCGGGTGCTTGGTTTCCCATTACGGGTAAAAAAAATCTTCGCGCGCAGGAAATCGCGATGGAAAACCGATTGCCGATAATTTATTTAGTCGATAGTGCCGGGGTATTTTTACCAATGCAAGACGAGATATTTCCCGATAAAGAACACTTCGGCCGAATGTTCCGCAACAATGCCAAAATGAGCAGTATGGGGATTCCTCAGATTGCGGCCATCATGGGTAGCTGCGTAGCGGGCGGTGCTTATCTACCGATCATGTCGGACGAAGCGTTGATTGTTGAAGGAACAGGTTCGATCTTTTTGGCGGGTCCCTACCTGGTAAAAGCGGCGATCGGGGAAGAAGTAGATAAGGAAACCTTGGGGGGTGCTACGACCCAAACGGAAATTTCCGGCGTGACCGATTATAAAATGCCCGACGACAAAACCTGTCTGGAAACAATCCGTACGTTGGTTGGCCAGATTGGCGAGTTTCCCAAAGCTGGCTTTAGCCGTATTGAATCCAAAGCACCTAAACTTTCGGCAGATCATATCCTTTCCACCTTTCCGGAACTACCGACCAAACCTTACGATACCCGTGAAATTCTCAAAGCGATTGTGGATGACAGCAAGTTGACAGAATA